>DATNLY010000246.1:0-9930 GCA_035602635.1 Opitutaceae bacterium
GCCGGAATCGGCGAAGGCCTGCCGCGCGGCCACGAATCCGAAGTGGGTGTAGCGGTCATTGCGCCTGGCCTCCTTGGGGTCCATGAGCTGGGCGGCGTCCCAGTTGCGCACCTCGGCGCCGATCTGGCATGCGAAGCTCGAGGGGTCGAAGAGCGTCACGCGGTCCACGCCTATTTTCCCGGCAAGGAGCGCCGACCAGAAGGAGGCGACGTCGTGGCCGATCGAAGTGACGACGCCGAGGCCGGTCACCACCACGCGCCTTTGGGCCGCCTGCTTCATTGGCGCTCGGGGCGGCCCTGGGGCATTTTCCGCCTCGGGAAATGCCCGGAACTCCCCATTGCCGTCACCGGCGGGTCACGCCTGGCCGGCTTTGCCCTTGATGTAATCGATGACCTGGCCGACCGTCTGGAGCTTCTCGGCGTCCGACTCGGGGATCTCGCCCTTGATCTCGTCCTTGAACTCCTCCTCAAAGGCCATGATCAGCTCGACGGTATCGAGCGAATCGGCGCCAAGATCGTCGAGGAAAGAGGCAGTGGGCGTGATCTGCTCCTCGTTGACATTGAGCTGATTCACAATGATTTCCTTAACTCGCTGATCTATGGTTTTTTGGTCGGCCATTTGGGATTATTCCGTGTCAACGCAGGCTTCACATTGCCATGCCGCCGTCAACGGTAAAAACTTGGCCTGTAACGTACCCCGACTCCTCCGAGCACAGGTAGGCGCACATGTTGGCGATGTCGGCCGCCTCGCCGAAGCGCCTTAGCGGCACCTGCTCCAGGATCTTCGCGGCGATCTCCGGCTTGGCCACGAATTCCGTGGTCATGTCCGTCTTGATGAAGCCCGGG
Organism: Opitutaceae bacterium; assembly: GCA_035602635.1. GTDB lineage: Bacteria > Verrucomicrobiota > Verrucomicrobiia > Opitutales > Opitutaceae > Palsa-1447. The sequence continues at coordinate 846 of DATNLY010000246.1, forward strand.
GCGACGGCGTTCACGGTCACCCCCCTTGACGCGAATTCCCGCGCCAGCGACTTGGTGAGCCCGATCATGCCGGCCTTCGCCGCCGAGTAGTTGGCCTGGCCGGCGTTGCCCATGATCCCGCTGACGGAGGTGATGTTGACGATCCGGCCCCAGCGCGCGCGCGTCATCGGGCGCGCCAGGTGCTTTGTCCAGTGGAAGCAGCTTGTCAGGTTGGTGGCGATCACGTCGTTCCAGTCGGCGTCGCTCATCCGGAAGAGGAGCCCGTCGCGCGTGATCCCGGCGTTGTTGACCAGGATGTCGACGACCGGGATCTCGCTGAGCAGCGCCTCGGCCGCCTTGGCGACCGCGGCCCCGTCGGCCACGTCCACGGCGAGCGAGCGGGCCCGGCCGCCCGCCTGGGTGATCGCGGCCGCCGCGGCCCCGCAGGAGTCCGCGGACTTTGAGACGCAGACCACGTTGACCCCGGCGCGCCCGAGCGTCTCGGCGATCGCGCGCCCGATCCCGCGGCCCGCGCCGGTGACCAGGGCCGTCCTGTTCGTGAATGTGAGCATGGTTTTAATAGATGTCGCGCTGGTAGCGCCTCTCCTTCTTCATGATTTTCATGTATTCGGCAACCTCTGACGGCGTCATCTTTCCCTGCCCCGCCAGGACGTCGCGCAGGGCGAGGTCGACGTCCTTGGCCATCCGCTTCGCGTCGCCGCACACGTAGAAGACCGCCCCGCCCCGGACCCACTCCCACAGGGCCGCGGCGCTTTCCCGCATCCTGTCCTGGACGTAGACCTTGTTCGCCTGGTCCCGGGAGAACGCCGTGTCGAGCCGGTTGAGAATGCCCTTCCCCTGCCAGGCCGCCCACTCGCTGTCGTAGAGAAAGTCGGTCGCGCGCCTCCAGTCGCCGAAGAAGAGCCAGTTGCGCCCCTTCGCGCCCCTCGCCTCGCGCTCCTGGAGGAACGCGCGGAACGGGGCGACGCCCGTGCCGGGCCCGACCATGACAACGTCCCGGGAGCCGTCCTCCGGCAGGGCGAACTCGGAATGGGAGACGAAGACGGGCACCCGGGCGGGCGCCGCCGCGCGGTCCGCGAGGAACGTGCTGCAGACGCCCACGCGGTCCCTCCCGTTCGACGAGTACCGGATGACGGCGAGCGTGAGCTCGGCCTCGTCCGGGTGCACGAGCTGCGACGACGCGATGGAGTAGAGCCTCGGCACCAATCTCCGCATGTGGTCCACGAGCTCCTGGGGGAGCAGCCGCGCGCTCGGGGACTCGGCGAGGAGGTCGATGAATGCGCGCTCGCCGAGCCAGGCCTCGAGCTTCTCCTTCGCCTCGGGCGCGAGGAGGGCCTGGAGCGCGGCCTTCTCCGCCGGCGCGGAGGCCTTGGACGCAAGCGTCTCCACAAACCGGCGCGTGGGTCCTGCCAGGGCGAGGGCCGAAGCCAGGGCGGAGCGCAGCGGCATCGCCGCCGCGGCCCTCGGCGGCGTGACCTTCTCGGAGCCGTCGGCCCCCAGGTGCGCGAGGATCTCCTCCACCTCCCGGGGCCTGTTCGTTGGGAACACCGCGAGCGAGTCGCCCGGCTTGTAGGCGAGGCCGCTGCCCGCGAGATTGACCACGATGTGGCGCGTCTCCTTGGCGGAGCCGGGACCGGTCAGGAGGCGGTTCTCGGTCACCAGGGCCGGGAACGGGTTGTCCTTCGAGTGCGCCGAAGGTGCGGGGGTTTCCGACATGGAAATGGAGCCGGACATGAAGCCGCCTGCGCGCCGCGCTTGCAAGCCGCTTCAGGGCCGCGGGGGCCTTTGCGTTTGCCATGCCCCTTGCCCCGGGCAACCCTGAGCGGCCACATTGAAGGACGCACCACCACATGAGAGCCCGGGGGACGAGGGGGCGGTTCGCGTCCAGAAGTTCATAGCGGACGCCGGCATCTGCTCCCGGCGCACGGCCGAGGCGCTGATCGCCCGCGGCGAGGTGTGGGTCAACGGCCGCCAGGCGGTCCCGGGCCTCAAGGTGACCCCGGGGCTCGACAAGGTGACTGTCAGCGGCCGGATCGTGCGCACGCTGCCGCAGCCGAGGATCACGCTCGCCGTCAACAAGCCCGCGGGCCTCGTCTGCTCGAACGACGACCCGCACAACCCCGACACCATCTTCATGCTCCTTCCCCGGGAATACTCCCGGTTCCGGTTCTTCTGCGCGGGCCGCCTCGACAAGGACAGCGAGGGGCTCGTCATCCTGACGACCGACGGCGACCTGGCGCACCGCCTCATGCACCCCTCGAGCGAGGTGGTGAAGCGCTACTTTGTCACCGTGCGCGAGCCCTACCCCGCCTCCCGGCTCTCCCGGCTCGTCAAGGGCCTCACGTTCGAGGGCGAGCGCCTCAAGGTGGAGCGGGCGGCGCTTGTCAACCCCGCCGCCGACGGCACCTCGTGCGACCTGGACGTCCACATGCACCACGGGAAAAAGCGCGAGATCCGGCTCCTCTTCTCGGCCCTGGGGTACCGGGTCCAGCGCCTGCGCCGCTACCAGATCGGGGCCGTCAGGCTGAAGGGAATCCCGTTGCGCGGGGCGAGACATCTTGCTTCAAAGGAGATCGAACAGCTCTTCCGCTCGCCCCGCACGCCCATCGCCGCGCTGCAGGCGACCGCGGCAAGCGAACCCACTCTCCATGAAGATTAAACTCCTCCTAACGGCCGCATGCCTCGCCTGGGGCGCCTCGCTCCGCGCGGCTCCGCTCAGCGCGACGACGGCGGTCCAGTCCAAGCCCGACCCCGCCTCCCCCGTGATCACGGTGCTAAGCGCCGGCGCCGAGGAGCCCGTGCGCTCCGACAAGGCCGGCCCCGCGCCGGACGGCTGGAGCGCGGTCGAGGTGCCGGGGCCGTTCGAGGGGTACGTCCGCAACAGGGACCTGACCAAGCAGCTCGACGTCTCCCCCGGCAGCTCGATCTACCTGTCCCCCGCGGACGACGCCGGGCTCCTCGCCGTCTTTGAGAAGGGCGACAAGGCCGAGATCACGGGCCTGCACGGGGCCTGGACCCAGGTGCGACTCGAAAAGACACTCATTGGCTACATCCGCACGGGTCCCGCCGTGGTCTCCGCCGCGCCGGCAGCCCCGGTGGCGGCCCCTGTGGCCGCGGCCGCGCCGCAGGCCCCCTCAGCCTCCGCGGCTCCCGCGGCTCCTGCCCCGTCCGAGCCGGCGGGCTCCAGCGCCGGGCTTTCCCGGCTCTTCGAGGGCACGCTCACGGGAACGCGCACCCTCCTTTCGCCGCGCCAGCCCTATCCCTGGCAGCTCGTGGACCCCTCGGGCTCGCGGATCGCCTACATCGACCTGACGAAGCTCCTCCTCACGGACCAGATCGAGAACTACGCCGGCCACGCCGTCGTCGTCCTCGGATCCTTCGGGCCGGTCAAGGACTCGCCGGACATCGTCATCGAGGTGGAGGCCCTCCGGCTGAAATAGATGGAGGTCATCGATGGAAACCGGATCGCGGCGGAGCTGATCGCGGAGCTCAAGGCCGAGGTCTCGGCGATCCTCGGCCGCAAGCCCTGCATCGCCCTCGTGCGGGTCGGGGACGACCCGGCGTCGGTCTCGTACGTGCGCAAGAAGGGACAGACGGCGGCCGAGATCGGGATCGAGAGCCGCGTCCTGCTGCCGCCCGCCTCGATCGGGCAGGCGGCGCTCGAGGGCCTTGTCGACAGCCTGAACGCGGATCCCGGCGTCGACGGGATCCTCGTGCAGTCGCCGCTCCCGCCGCCGCTGGACGAGAGGGCCGTCTTCGGACGCATCGCCCCCGGCAAGGACGTGGACGGCTTCAACCCGGTCAACCTGGGCAAGCTCGCCCAGGACGACGGGAGCGGGTTCTCGGCCTGCACGCCCTCCGGGATCATGGAACTCCTCGCCAGGAGCGGCGTCGACCTCGCGGGCCGCCACGTCGTCGTCATCGGCCGCTCGCTGATCGTCGGCAAGCCGGCCGCCCTCCTCGCGCTCAGCAAGAAGGCGGGGGCGAACGCGACCGTCACCATCTGCCACTCCCGCACGGTCGACCTGCCGTCGATCACGCGCCAGGCCGACGTCCTGATCGCGGCGATCGGCAGGCCCGAGTTTGTCACGGCCTCCATGGTCAAGCCCGGGGTGGTCGTGATCGACGTCGGGGTGAACCGGGTGCCCGATTCCTCGAAGAAGGCCGGATACAGGCTTGTCGGCGACGTCCATTTCGAGTCGGTGGCGCCCCTGGCCTCGAAGATCTCGCCGGTGCCCGGCGGCGTCGGCCCGATGACGGTGGCCATGCTTATGAGGAACACTGTCAAAGCCTTCCGCCTGCGGAAGGCCCCCTGACAGGCTCCGCCTTGGCTTGCGCCCGGGCCAGCGCGCCCCATCCTGCTTCCCAAACCTTCGCCCCGCCATGTCCAGCGCCACCATCCTGGTCGTCGACGACCAGCCGATCAATGTCCAGCTCCTCAAGCGCAAGCTTGAGCGCGTGGGGCTGCAGGTGACGACGGCCAGCAACGGCCTCGAGGCGCTCGAGCAGGTGAAGGTCAGGAAGCCCGACCTCATCCTCCTCGACCTCATGATGCCCGACATGGACGGGATCGAGGTCTGCCAGCGCCTCCAGGCGAGCAGCGACACCCGCTCGATCCCCGTCATCTTCGTGACCGCGCGGACGACAAAGGAGAGCAAGCTCGCTGGCCTTGGCGTCGGGGCCGTGGACTTCATCACGAAGCCGATCGACTTGGACGAGACGGTCGCCCGGGTCCAGACGCAGCTGCGCTTCGCGGCCGTGAACCAGGAGAACCTGGAGCTCCAGCGCCGCCTCGAGGAGTCCCGCCGGGCGGCGACGATCGGCGCCGTCGCCCAGGGAATCGCCCACAACCTGAACAACCTGCTCGGCGTCGTGATCGGCTACCTCGACCTCATCAAGACCGGCTACGACAAGCCGGTCACGGTGAAGAAGAACGCGCAGCAGGTGGACGACGCGGTCCAGCGCATCGTCGGGATCGTCCGCCAGCTGAGCACGCTGGTCGTCAAGTCGCGCCCGGAGCTCTCGCGCGTCGCCCTCCCGCGGATCCTCGAGGGCGGCGTCAGGCGCTTCCACACCGACAACAAGCTTACCGGAGCCGTCGAGATCGTGAACCCGCTGGGGGAGCTCGAGATCGACACCAACATCGAGACCTTCGAGGAGGTGCTCTCCAAGGTGCTGATGAACGCCTGGGAGTCGTACGGCGAGGCGCCCGCCGACAAGCGCCCCATTTCCATCCACGCGAGCCTCTTCGACCGGGCCCGCACCGAGAAGATGCTGGAGATCCGGGTCGACGACCAGGGGGGCGGCATCGCCGAGGATATCCGCGACCGCATGTTCGAGCCGTTCGTGAGCTCAAAGCGCACGGTCGGGGTCGGCATGGGGCTCACGGTCGCGCGCCATTCGCTGCGGAGCCTGGGGGGCGAGGTCACGATGGCCTCGAGGCCCGAGGGCGGCTCGAGCGCGGTCCTCATCCATCCCGTCCGGGACGCGCGCCAGAGAAAGCGCACGATCGAGACGGACGACGAGTAGGCCCCGCCCCTGGCAATCCCCCATGGACGAGATCGCATTCCTGGGCGCCGGCAACATGGCCGCCGCGATGGTCGAGGGCCTGGTCGCCGGGGCGTTCGCGCCCGGAAGGATCGCCTGCATGGGGGGCTCCGGCCCCACTGCCGCCGCCCTCTCGGCAAGGACGGGCATCCGGCTCGCCCGCTCGCTTGACGACCTCATGGCGAACGCCGGCACGCTCGTCGTCGCGTTCAAGCCCCAGCACCTGGCCGGGGCCGACCCGCGCCTAAAAACCCTCACCGCGGGCCGGCTGGTCATCTCGGTCCTTGCCGGAAAGACGCTGAAGACCCTGTCCCTTTCGTTCCCGAAGGCGCGCAATGTCGTGCGCAGCATGCCCAACACGCCGGGGCAGATTGGCGCGGGGATCACCGGCTGGTGCCCGCTCAGCCCCCCGGCCCCAGCGGACAGCGCGACCCTGGAGCAGGTCTTTGGCGCCCTCGGCCGCTCGGTCGAGCTCCCCGAGGCGCAGATCGACGCCTTCACGGCGATCTGCGGGTGCGGGCCCGCCTACGTGTTCGAGTTCGCGGCGGCGCTGCGGGACGCGGCCGCGGCCGAGGGCTTTGACCCCTCCACCTCGCGGATGCTTGCCGTCGAGACGCTTCTCGGGGCCGCCCGGCTCCTCGAGGCCAGGGACATGGACCCGGAGGCACTGAGGGACCAGGTCGTCTCGCCGAACGGCGTGACGGCCGCCGGGCTGCGCCGGCTGTCCGAGCGCGACTTCCGCGGCATGATCCGGGAGACGGTCCTCGCCGCCAAGGCGCGCTCGCGCGAGCTCTCGGGCTAGAGTCCATGAAGGCCCTCGACGGACGAATCCTCGTGACGGGCGGGGCCGGCTTCATCGGCAGCGCGCTCGTCTGGGCGCTCAACGCGCGGGGCCGCTCGGATATCGTCGTCTGCGACGTCATGCGAAACGCGACCAAGGGGCGCAACCTGGCGCCCCTCAGGTTCGCGGACTTTGTCGAGGGGCCCGTCCTTCGGGAGAGGCTCGCCAGGAACCCCGCCGCCTTCGGGAAGTTCTCGGCCGTGTTCCACCTCGGGGCCTGCTCCTCGACCACGGAGACGAACGCGACCTATCTCATCGACAACAACACGTCCTTCACGCGCGAGCTCGCGGGTTGGGCCCTCGCCTCCGGGGCGCGCTTCGTCTACGCCTCGTCCGCCGCCACCTACGGCGACGGAGGTCAGGGCATGGACGACAAGGACCCCGCGCTCGAGCGCCTGCGCCCGCTCAACCTCTATGGGTATTCAAAGCACCTCTTCGACCTCGACGCCCGGAGCCGGGGATGGCTGGGGAGGATCGCGGGCCTGAAGTACTTCAACGTCTTCGGCCCGAACGAGGAGTACAAGGGCGAGATGCGCTCGGTCGTCTCCAAGGCGCACCAGGAGATTGCGAAGTCCGGGAAGATATCTCTTTTTAGGAGCCACGACCCGAGGTATGCGGACGGCTGCCAGATGCGGGACTTCCTCTACGTGAAGGACGCGGTCGAGATGACGCTCCACTTTGCCGAGAAGGGCTCCAAAGCCAATGGCCTCTACAACCTGGGCTCGGGCGGGGCGAGCACATGGCTGACGCTCGCCGGGGACATCTTCGCCGCCCTGGGGCGCACGCCCAGGGTCGAGTTCATCGAAATGCCGGAGGCCCTCCGTGAGAAGTACCAGTATTACACGCAGGCGGACATATCGAAGCTGCGCGCAACGGGCTACAGCCGGCCTGTGACGCCGCTGGCGGACGCTGTATCCGACTATGTCAGGAATTATCTGGTCCCGGATAGGCGGCTTGGGGAAGAGGCAAAGCCTTGACGCGTCGCATCGTTTTCCCATTTACCCGCCTGTTTGGGTAACAGTGACCGAGATTTGCGTCATATAAAGCGGCGCGAAAATGCTTCTTGCGTCACGAAAGCGGATTTATGTGGCGCAATAACCGTTCATGCCTCTGTGAATGAATAGATTAAGCGTGGTATGCACTTGGCTCATGTAACAAGTATCTCCATCTCGCAGGGCATCGAACCCCTTGCCAGAAGCACCCTTTTGGCCCACGTATTTGGTCATGAGCCTCAAAGGCAAAGTGGAAATTAGAGCCATCGACAAGGCGACGCGCGAAAGCGACCAAGAGGCTGACCGCATAAAGACGGCCTCCAGGCAGCGCGTTGCCGCTTTGGCTGCCGAGGGCAAAGGACTACAAGCCCTCAACGAAAATTTGATGCTTCTAGGAATCGACGGTGCAAATATTCAGCGGGGCGGAGAGCGCCCGAGAATCGTCTACTTCGGACAAACGTGAACCCCACGTACCCACACGACTATCGTGTGTTGTTCGCGGGAGAGATTAAACCTCTCGTCGTCGGTGGACAAGCGGTCAACCTTTGGGCTATCACCTTCCTAGATAGCGGAGATCCGTCTCTCGCGGTAAAGACGTACTCTAGCGATGATATGGACATCTTGGATGAGGCCAAAATCCTGAAATTCCTGGAGACCGCACCTGGCTGGAAGTTCATCAAGAGAGGCGTGCAGGATCCGTTTGATATTCGAGTTGGCCGGGCATCGTCTACGTCCGACGACAATCGGGCCTTACTCGTTGAAGTCGTCAAATCCGTCAAAGGGCTGGATAAAGAAGACATTGTCGACGCTTGGGTCGCGTACCGAGGCACGACCTACCGACTTCTGGACCCTATCGCGCTTCTAAAAGCCAAGGCTGCGAATATCCGTGAACTAGACCAAGAAGGACCTCCCCCGCGCCACGACAGAGCCCATTTAGACCTTATCGTGCGATGACTGCCGTTTTTCGTGAAGGACCTTTTGGCTAATGCTGGAGACGACAAGGCGGCTAGGTATATCAGCCGACTCTTTTCAACGCTTCAGCACAGAAAGACGGCCGACACCCTTCGCAAGGAGGGGGTCGACGTCCTGTCTTTGATAACGAACGAGATCAGGGCCTCATCTATCCCGAAGATCCAAAGGGCATGCGAATTCCAAATCCCGCGCCTCGTGAAACAGGAGGAGGACGCGGGTAAAGACCCGCAGGCATCATTCAGGAAGCTCCCGACACCAAACGCTCGCGAACCCAGCGGTCCGCCCGGCCCTACTTGACCGCCTCGAGGTCGGGCTCCGACATCTCCTTGCGGTCTCCCACGGCCTTGTGGACCGCAGCAACTTGGTCCGTCGTTATCGGACCCGACTTGTTGCCCCAAGCCTGCCGGACATAAGTCAGCACGGCGGCGACCTTCTCGTCGTTCCAGTTGTAGGCGCTCTGGGCAACCTGGCCAAAGACGGGCATCGCGGCGGCGTTGAAAAGGTGGCCCTGGACATGGATGTCCCCCTTCAGGCCGTAGAGCACGATGCGGATCACGCGCTCGGGGTCGCCATTTACCCATTCCGAGCCGTCAAGCGGGGGATAGACGCCGGGCATGCCCAGGCCCGTCGCCTGGTGGCACGTGATGCATACCGCCTGGAACTCCTTTGCGCCCAGCACCTTCGGGTCCATTGCGACCATCGCGACCTCGCCGCCCGCCGGCTTTGCCGTCTC
>DATNLY010000257.1:0-2534 GCA_035602635.1 Opitutaceae bacterium
CCCGAGCCTCTGCGCGATCCACTCGGTCGCCTCCCCGGAGATGTAGCCCTGGTCCGCCTGGACCATGTGCAGGAGCGGGAGCGCCGCGCTCCGCTTCTGCGGGTAGTGGGTGATCACCTCGTCGATCCCGCGGAGAGTCTCTGGGCGGAGTTTCATCGGTCGCATTCCCCCATGACGAAGTCGAGCGAGCCCAGTATCGAGACCACGTCCGACACCATCGCCCCTATGCACACCTTGGGCAGGATCGAGAGGTTGCAGAACGAGGGGGCGCGGATCTTCAGGCGCCACGGGACGCCGCCTCCCTTGGACACGATGTAGAACCCGAGGGCGCCCTTCGGGTTTTCCGCCTCGAAATACACCTCGCCGGCCGGCATCTGCGGCCCCTCGGTGACGATCATGAAGTTCTGGATCAACTCCTCCATGGACGTGAGCACCTTGTCCTTCGGCGGCGCGAAGATCCGCTTTGCGTCCTCGGCGTACCACGGCCCGGACGGGAACTTCGCGATCGCCTGCCGGATGATCCGGACGGACTGGCGCATCTCCTCACCGCGCACCAGGTAGCGGTCGTAGCCGTCGCCGCGGGTCCCCACGGGCACGTCGAAATCGTACTGTTCGTAGCCGCTGTAGGGCCTGTCCTTCCTGAGGTCGAGAGGGACGCCGCTGCCCCGCAGGTTCGGCCCGGTGAGCCCGTAGGCGATGGCGTCCTCCTTGGAGATCACGCCGACCCCGACCGTCCGGTCGACGAATATCTTGCTCCTGGTGAGGAGGTTGAGGATCTCCTCGAGGTTGGGAAGGAACTGCTCGCAGAACGCCGCGACGCGCCCGATCCATCCCTCCGGGACGTCCCGCGAGCTGCCGCCGATCCGCGCGTAGCTGGTCGTGAAGCGGGCGCCCGTCAGCTCCTCGAAGAGCTTGTAGAGCTTCTCGCGCTCCGTGAACGAGTACATGAAGACGGACCAGGCCCCGACGTCTATGCCGAAGGCCCCGAGGCCCAGCAGGTGGGCCGAGATCCGCGCCATCTCCGCCGTGATCACCCGGGTCGCCTGGCAGCGCGGCGGGACCTCGAGCTTGGCGAGCCTCTCGACCGCGATCGCGTACGCCATGTTGTTGGCCAGCGGGGCAAGGTAGTCGAGCCGGTCCGTGTACGGCACGAACTGGTTGTACGTCATGTTCTCGGCGATCTTCTCGTCGCCGCGGTGAAGGTAGCCGATCACGGGGTCGGCCCTCGTGACCACCTCGCCGTCGAGCTCCAATTGGATCCGCAGGACGCCGTGGGTCGACGGGTGGGAGGGCCCCATCGAGAGCGACATCTTCTCCGTCTCAAACTCGCCCCCCGCGGCCTTTGCGGCGGAATCCGGAAATGTGTATTCGGCGGGCATGGGGGTCTCGTCTCAGGCCCCGGGCTTGGGGCGGCGCTCGGTCCAGCTCTCGTCCTTGGCGCGGGGCTCGGCGTCCGTCATGTTGATCCCACCCGTGGGGGCCACGAACGGTCCCCCCATCATCGGCGCCGCGATCGCCCCGGTCCCCGTCTCCGCGACAACCTCCGCGTCCGGCAGGACGGTCTCGATCCCGGCGAGCGGGAAATCCTTGCGCAGCGGGAAATGCGGGTACCCGTCCCACATCAGGATCCGGCGCAGGTCCGGGTGGCCCGAGAACCGGATCCCGTACATGTCAAAGGCCTCCCGCTCGTGCCAGTCGGCGCCGGGCCAGAGCCCGACGGCGCTGGGAACCTCGGGCGCCGCGTCGTCCGCGCAGTCCGCGGCGACGCGGACGTACTCGTGGGACTGGGTCGAGAAGACATGGTAGACGACGGTGAACCTCGGCCGGGCGCCCGCGGCCCAGTCGACCCCGGAAATGTCGGTGAGCATGTCGAACCCATGCTCCTCCTTGAGCGACTTCAGGACGGGCAGCAGGTCCGGCGCCGGCACGTTGACGGCCGGGTGGTCGAGGCTTGCGCGGTCGGCGACCCCGGCCCACCGCCCCTTCAGAGCCGCGAGAGCCTCTAATGCCTTTGGCATCAGGCCGAGAGGAGTTTGCTCGCGGAAGGCTCCCGCTTCACCTTGTCCTGAAGCTTGATCAGCGCGTCCAGGAGCGCCTCGGGCCGCGGCGGGCAGCCGCTCACGTAGACGTCGACCGGGATGATCCGGTCCACCCCCTGCAGGACAGCGTAGCTCCGGTACATGCCGCCCGTGCTCGCGCAGGCCCCCATCGCTATCACCCACTTGGGCTCGGACATCTGGTCGTAGATCCGGCGGACGGCGGACGACATCTTGTAGGTCACCGTCCCGGCGACGATCATCACGTCGGCCTGCCTGGGCGAGAACCGCATCACCTCGGCGCCAAACCGGGCGATGTCGAACCGGCTTGCCCCCGTCGCCATCAGCTCGATGGCGCAGCAGGCGAGCCCCATGGGCATCGGCCACATGGAGTTGGCCCTGATCCAGTTGATGACCGCGTCAGCCCGGGAGACGATGACGTCCCCCTCTATCTTGCTGTTGTAGGTAAGGTCGGTGTTGGCTGAAACCATGGCGGAA
>DATNLY010000273.1:0-4329 GCA_035602635.1 Opitutaceae bacterium
GGCGGGCGCCCCGCCACGCCGGGAGCAGCCCGGCAAGGGTCGAGATGACGATGGTGAGCGCCACGATGAGCGCCACGGTCGGGCCCGAGGTGTGGGAGGGCAGCTCGCTGAACTGGTAGAACCGCCTCAGGACCTCCTGGCGCTGGGTCACCCTCGCGATCCCCAGGACCACGTCGTTGCGGACGGCCAGGGCCGCGAACCCGAGCGCGAGCCCCGAGAGGGTCCCGAGGATCCCGATGAAAAGCCCCTGGGCGCAGAAGCACGCGGCGACCTGCGCCGGCCTGGCGCCCAGGGCCCCCAGGAGCCCGATCTCGCGCGTCTTTCGGACGACCGATATCAGGAGGGAGCTCGTGACCGAGAAGGCCGCGACGATGACGATGAAGAGGAGCAGGAAGAAGATCATCCCCCGCTCCAGGTTGAGCACCCAGAGGAAGTCCGAGAAGCTGTCCTCCCACGAGAAGGCCCGGATGTCCTCGGGCAGCGCGGCGTTGATCCGCGCCGCGGCGTCGTCCTCGTTCACGCCGTCCCCGAGCCGGACGTCGATCCCGTGGACCGTGGATCCCAGGCCGTACAGGTCCTGGGCGAGGCGCAGGGTCCCGTAGACCGTGCTGCTGTCGAGCTGCTGGTGGCCGATGTGGAGGAGGCCCACCACGCGCACCTGCCTCGGCAGGAAGAGCTCGTCGGCCCCCAGCTTGCTGACGATGAGGGGCGAGTAGACCTCGATCGTGTCTCCGACGCCCGCGCCGAGCGTGGCCGCGATCTGGTCGCTCAGGATCACGGAGTCGTCATCCAGGTCGTCGAGCGAGCCCACCTGGACGTAGCGGTCCAGGCGCGTGACCTTGCCGATGCTCGCTGTGTCCAGGCCGCGCAGCATGGGGTACGCGCTCTTGTCGCCGAACTTGATCATCACCGCGTCCAGGGCGTAGGGCGTCGCGGCGGCGACGCCCGGGACCGCCTCGACGCGCCTCACGACGGAGGGGTAGTCGCCGATCCACCCGCGCGCCTTGACCTGCACCTCCCCCTCGGTGTCCACGATCATGTGCCGGATCTCGAACGCGAATCCCGCCATGACGCTCATGACGACGAGGAGGAGCGCGACGCCGAGGGCGACGCCGAGGACGGAGATCATCGTGAAGAAGGGGAACCGCCGCCCCGTCGGAAAAAGCTGCCTGAGGGCGAGGTGGAGGTACCAGGGCACAGGTTCAGGCGCCGCCGGGGGGCTTCGCCTCCGCGGGGCGCAGCTGCGGGAAGAGGATCACGTCGCGGATGCTCTCGGCCCCCGAGAGCAGCATGCAGAGCCGGTCGATGCCGACGCCCATGCCGCCGGCGGGGGGCATGCCGTGCTCGAGGGCGACCAGGAAGTCGTGGTCGATCGCCTGGGGCTCGCCGCCGGCCTGCCTCTCGAACATCTCGCGCTGGACGTCGGGGTCGTTCTGCTCGGAATACGCCGGGGCGATCTCCATGCCCCCGATGCAGAGCTCGAAGACGTCGAGGGTCGTCGGGTCCTCGCGGCTGATCTTCGCCAGCGGGTTGAGCTCCCTCGGCAGGTTGAGGACAAAGGTCGGCTGGACCAGGTTGGGCTCGATCCTCTTCGAGAAGATCTCGTTCGTCACCTCGAAGTCCTCCCAGCCCGCCTCGACCCTGAGGCCGAGCCCGGCCGCAGCGGCCACGTGCTCCGCCTTGCCGCGGCTGAACCAATCCGGGTCGCCCGTCTCGGCGCGGATGAGGTCCTTGTAGGTCACTTCGCGCCAGGCCCCGCCGAAGTCGATCGTCTGGCCGCTGGCGGGATGGGCCACCTTGTCGGTGCCCAGCACCTCGGCGCAGAGGGCCCCGATCATGTCCCGGACGAGAGCCATCATGCCCCGGTGGCTGCTGTAGGCCTGGTAGACCTCGAGCATCGTGAACTCGGGGTTGTGCTTCCGGGATATCCCCTCGTTGCGGAAGATCCGCCCGATCTCGTAGACGCGGTCGAACCCGCCGACCAGCAGCCTCTTCAGGTACAATTCCAGCGAGATCCTCAGGAAGAAGTCCACGCCGAGGGCGTTGTGGCGGGTCGTGAAGGGCTTGGCGGCGGCGCCGCCCGCGACCGACTGGAGGACGGGCGTCTCGACCTCGATGAACTTCCTCGAGTCGAGGAAGCGGCGGATCCCGGACACGACCCTGGAGCGCATGAGGAGCCTCGCACGCGACTCGCGGTTGACGGCGAGGTCCAGGTAGCGCTGGCGGTACACCTGCTCGGGGTCGGCGAGCCCGTGCCACTTCTCCGGGAGCGGCCGCAGGGCCTTGGCCAGGAGCGTGCAGGAGTCGACCCGCACGGTGACCTCGCCGGCCTTCGTCCTGAAGAGCGTGCCCCTGGCGCCGACGATGTCCCCGAGGTCGAGCCTCCTGAACGCGGCATAGGCGTCGTCCCCGACCACGTCCTTCCTCACGTAGAGCTGGATCTCCCCCTGCTGGTCGAGGACCTTGGCGAACTGGCTCTTGCCCATGTCGCGGATCGTCACGAGGCGGCCCGCGACGGCCACGGGGACCGTGTTGTCGCTGCCCTCGACGTGGGCCTTCAGCGCCTCGGCGGAGAAGTGCGTCGTCTCGAACTCGGAGCGGAAGGGGTCGGTCCCGGCGGCCCGCAGCTCGGCGAGCTTCTGCCTGCGCACGGCGTGCTGGTCGTGGGTGTTGTCGGCCGGGATCTCGCTCATGGGAGCGGGTCATCGTGCCGAAGGGCGCCAGCCGGGGCAAACGGAAACTTCCGCGGGTTCCTTGCTTGTGGTCCGGGGGCTTTCGGATCCATTTTAGTGGCATAAACACCCAGACAGACCCGTCCCAGGACACGACGCGCAAGCCCGCCTGGCTGAGGGCACGGCTTCCCCAGGGCCCCGGCTACTCCGCGGTGCAGGGCCTCGTGGACAAGCACAGGCTGCACACGGTCTGCCAGAGCGCCCAGTGCCCGAACCTCGGCGAGTGCTGGTCGCGGGGAACGGCCACGGTGATGATCCTGGGCAACATCTGCACCCGCTCCTGCAGCTTCTGCGCGGTGCAGACGGGGCGCCCGACCGAGCTCGACCTGGGGGAGCCCGCGCGCGTCGCGGAGGCGGTCGCGACGATGGGCCTGCGCCACTGCGTCATCACGAGCGTCGCGAGGGACGAGCTGGCCGACGGCGGCGCCTCGGTCTGGGCGGCGACGATCCGCGCCGTGCGCCACCGCAACCCGGCGACCGCCATCGAGGTCCTGGTCCCGGATTTCAAGGGGCGGCCCGCCGACATCGACACCGTGCTCGACGCCAGGCCGGACATCTTCAACCACAACGTCGAGACCGTCGAGCGCCTGCAGAGGCCGGTCCGGGTCCAGGCCCGCTACGACCGCTCGCGCTCCGTGCTTCGCCAGGCGAAGGCCCGGGGCTTCACCGTGAAGACCGGCATCATGCTCGGGCTCGGGGAGCGCGGCGACGAGGTCGAGCGGACGCTGCGCGACCTGGCGGGCGACGCCGTGGACATCCTGACGATCGGCCAGTACCTGCAGCCGACCAAGCAGCACCTGCCGGTCGCCCGGTGGGTGACCCCGGAGGAGTTCGCGCGCTGGAGGACGTTCGGCCTCTCGATCGGGTTCGGGGTCGTCGAGAGCGGGCCGCTCGTGAGATCGAGCTACCACGCCGACGAGCAGTCGCATAGGTACACGGGGGACGAGCACCTGAACACCCGCAACGCGCTCGCGAGCGCCTGAGGACGCCATGTGCGCGCTCAAGACCCGCCGCGAGATCGTCGAGAACTGGCTCCCGCGCTACACGGGCGTCCCGCTCTCTGAGTTCGGCGAGTACATCCTGCTGACGAACTTCCAGCGGTACGTGGACCTGTTCGCGAAGGCGCACAAGGTGCCGGTCAAGGGCAGGAAGAAGCCGATGTCGACCGCAACCGCGGGCAAGATCTCGATCATCAACTTCGGGATGGGCAGCGCGAACGCGGCGACGGTCATGGACCTCCTGAGCGCGATCAAGCCCAAGGCGGCGCTCTTCCTCGGCAAGTGCGGGGGGATCAAGCACCGGGCCGAGGTCGGCGACCTGATCCTGCCGATAGCGGCCGTCCGGGGCGAGGGAACGAGCAACGACTACTTTCCGCCGGAGGTCCCGGCGCTGCCGGCGTTCGCGCTGCAGAAGGCGATATCGACGACGATCCGCGACCACGCGCGCGACTACTGGACGGGGACCGTGTACACGACCAACCGCCGCGTCTGGGAGCACCACGAGGAGTTCCGGAGGTACCTGAAGAAGATCCACGTCATGGCCGTGGACATGGAGACGGCGACCATCTTCATCGTCGGCTTCGCCAACGAGATACCGA
>DATNLY010000350.1:0-8708 GCA_035602635.1 Opitutaceae bacterium
AACGACCTCCTCCGGGAGCTCGGGGCGGCGAAGCTGCCCCTGGAGAAGTCCAGGGTCAGGCCCTCGCACATCTCGGGCCTCGTCGGCCTTGTCGACGCCGGCGTCATCCTCAGCAACGCGGCCAAGGAGGTGTTTATCGAGATGTTCAAGACCGGGGAGGCGCCGGAGGCCGTCGTCGCCAGGAAGGGCCTGGCGGCCGCGACGGACCAGGGAGATCTCGAGCGCTGGTGCGCCGAGGCGATCGCCGCCGATCCCAAGTCCGCGGCGGACTTCAGGGGCGGCAAGGACACCGCCATCAACGCGTTCAAGGGGCCGGTGATGAGGTCCGCCAAGGGAAAGGCGGACCCGAGGCGCGTCGACGAGGCCCTGCGCCGCCTCCTGGCGCGGTAGGGAAACACCTCCCTCGAAGGGGGTCGCTTTGGCGCGGCGATTCGGGAAAGAATCGCGGCCGAGGGAACCGCGGACGCCTGGGCGGCGAGCGCGGCGCAAACCCGGAACCCACCAAAAACATGACGCCAACCGAGATTGAATCCAGGATCAGCGGGCTCGAAGCCAGCGTTCGGCAGTCGAGCAGGGAGGCGCAGGCCGCGACGGCGCGGGCCAACGACGCCCTGAAATTCATACGGGACATGGGAACAGGGATGGCCGCCGACATTCCGGGGTGCGCCCGGGATGTCTCCAACTCAATCGACGTCAAGTACGGGAAGCTTTGACGGGGGCCCACGGATGAGCCGGACCCGGGAAAGACCCTGCGGACTTGCAAGCATGGCGCCCTGCAATACGCTCCGACCATGACCCGACGAGAGGCGATCAAGGTGATCGGTGGAGGCGCGGCCCTTGTGGGAATGGGAGCGGTGGCGACGGGGCGCGCCGCGGATGCGCCGGTCGCTGCTGGCGGATCGACCCCGCAGCCCTTCGCGCTTCCGAAGCTCGCGTATGCCTACGACGCCCTGGAGCCGCATTTTGACGCGCGCACCATGGAGATCCACTACACGAAGCACCACGCGGCCTACATCAAGAACGCGAACAAGGCCCTGGAGGGCCATCCCGAGCTCCTGTCGAAGACGGGCGACGAAATCCTGGCGGGCCTGTCCTCCTTGGAGGAGCCGCTGCGCACCACGCTTCGCAACAATGTCGGCGGCCACGTCAACCACACGCTCTGGTGGTCCCTCCTCTCGCCCGCCGGGGGCGGGGCCCCGACCGGCGCGCTGGCGGCCGCGATCACGGCCGAGTTCGGCTCCCTCGACGCGCTCAAGGCGCGCTTTTCCGAGGCCGCGATGAAGAGGTTCGGCAGCGGTTGGGCCTGGCTCGCGAGCAAGGGGGGCAAGCTGGCCGTGAGCTCGACGGCGAACCAGGACTCTCCAATCTCCGACGGGGCGGTCCCCATCATCGGCATCGACGTCTGGGAGCACGCCTACTACCTGAAGTACCAGAACCGGCGCGCCGACTTTGTCGCGGCCTTCTGGGACGTGGTCAACTGGGACCAGGCCGCGAAGGCCTACGCCTGAGGCGCGGCGCCTCCGGGCGGGGCCGCCTGCCTTAGGTCGCTGGGACCGCGGGCACAGTCACCTCAGCCTGGACGCGGCTGGCCGACGGGGACTTGCCGAAGAATTCGACGATGTGGCCGACATCCGCGTAGCCCTGGCCCCGGAGCGTGTCCTCGACGAGCCGTACGGCGCGGCGCAGCTCCTGCGCCGATGCGGCGTCGAGCTCCTCGATCTTGTTCGTCTGCTTGCAGACGACGTGATAGCGGTTCGGGTCGCCGAGGTTGATCTCGTAGAGGCTTGTCCCGTTGATGAGGAACGCGCGCCGCACGAGGCCGATCGACTCGAATGCGGCCATGCACCGGTAGACGGTGACGATGTCGCAGGAGCTCGGCTCGAGCCCCCCGTGAAGCACCTCGATGCTCGTCGGGCGGCCCGCCTTGATGAGGGCGGCGAGGATCGCAACGCGAGGCTGCGTGATCCTGAGGCCTGCCTCCTTCAGCTTGTAACATGCCAGCTCCACTGGGGTCTGGTCCTTCCCGGCTTTGGACCCGCCAGCGAGCGGATGATTCGTTTGGGTGGAAGCGATCATTGTTTCGGCGGACAATGGGGGTAAATACTTACCAATGCGAGCCCAGAAGCTATCCTTTTGCAACTTCGCGTCGTTGACGCAGATAGGGTGCATTTGAAGCCCAATGTTGCACGCCGGCGATGCCCATGCCAAGTTCGCCGCGACAAAATGCAAGATGCGGACTTCCCACGAATTGTAGCCCTGATCTGCAAGGAGGACACCCGTTTTGACCGCAAGGCCTACGATTTTGTCAGGCTTGGGCTGGATCACACGGTGAAGGAAATACGCAAGAAGGACAGCAGCCGAACGGGCAAGACCCGTCACGTCACGGGCCCAGAACTCCTCGATGGGTTGAGGGTTTACGCGCTCGAGCAATACGGCCCGCTGACCAAGACCGTCCTGAATTCCTGGGGCGTCAGGCGCTGCAGGGACTTCGGCGACATCGTGTTTAACCTCATTGAATATAATGCGTTCAGCAAGACGGAGAACGACCGGCGGGAGGATTTCGCGGACCTGTACGAGTTCGACGACGTCTTCGTGAAGCCGTTCCTGCCCGCCCGGCGCCCCAGGGGCGCCTCCGCCGCGGAGGCAGTCGGGTCGGCCTGACGCGGAACCCGATGGCCAAACCCCCCTCCCATGAGGCGGACCGCACACTGCTGGACGCCTTTTGGCGGGAGCCGGTCGACCGCACGATTCTTCCGAACGGGCTCACGCTTCTGGTGAAGCCCGACAGGTCGGCCGCGCTTGCCTCGGTGCAGGTGTGGGTGAAGACCGGCAGCATCCACGAGGGCGAGCAGCTGGGCGCCGGCCTCTCCCATTTCCTCGAGCACATGCTCTTCAAGGGCACGGCCCGGCGAAGCGGCCGCGAGATCTCGGCGACGGTCCAGGCGAACGGGGGCTACATCAACGCCTACACGACCTTCGACCGGACCGTCTACTACATCGACCTGCCGAGTGAGCGCCTCGAGGTGGCGGTCGACGTCCTTGCCGATGCCGTCCTCCACTCGGCCCTCCCCGAGGAGGAGGTCGTGCGCGAGCGCGACGTGATCCTGCGCGAGATCGCCATGACCCGGGACGATCCGGACAGCCGGCTGTGGGAGGCCCTCTTTGCGACGGCGTTCAGGGAGCACCCGTACAGGCACCCGATCATCGGCTACAGGGACGTCTTTGCCGCCGTCGACAGGAAGGCGCTCCTTAGCTACTACACGGAGCGCTACGTGCCGAACAACATCGTGGTGGTGGTCGCGGGCGACGTGGAGGCGGCGCAGGCGAGGGCGCTCGTGGAGCGCCATTTCGGCGGCGTTCCCAGGGCCAGGCTGGCGCCGGTCCTCGTGCCGGCGGAGCCCCTCCAGCTCGGCCCGCGGAGCGTGCACCGCACGGAGAAGGTCGAGATCGTCCGGGCGGCGCTCGCCTGGCCGATCCCCGGCCTCACGGACCCCTCCGCGCCCGCCCTGGACCTGCTGGCACTCGTGCTTGGGGAGGGCGACAGCTCGATCCTGTGGCAGGAGATACGCGACCGGCTCAAGCTCGTGCACTCGATCAGCGCGTCGAGCTGGAACCCGGGCTCGAGCGGGCTCTTCTGCATCTCGTACACGTGCGACGCGGGAAAGAGGGAGAAGTCCGAGGCGGCGATCCTGCGCGTCCTCCGGGGCCTTTCCTCCCCGGGGGCGTTCACGGCGCGCCAGGCCCGCAAGGCCCAGCGCCAGTCGGTTGTCGCCGAGATAAACACCTACAAGACGATGAGCGGCCAGGCCTCCCGCCTTGGAATGGCGGAGGTCGTTGTCGGCGACCTGGAATTCAGCCGGAACTATTTCGAGCGCCTCCGCAGGTCCGGCCCGCCTGACCTTGCGAGGGCGCTGAAGGCCTTTCTCGTGCCCGAGCGGCTCATTTCCGTGGCGCTTGAGCCGGAGTCGGCCGCTGTCCCTGCCGCCGCGGCCCCTGCGGGCGGCCCGGCGGCGCGCCCGGACTTTGAGGAGCTGCGCCTGCCCAACGGGGCCCGGATGGTATTCCAGCGCGACAGGCGCCTTCCCAACCTGCAGATCAGCCTCCTCACGCATGGCGGGCCCATGTGCGAGGCGCCCGAGCGCAGGGGCAGCTCGGCCCTCCTTGCGACACTTCTGACGAAGGACACCCGGCGCCTGGACGCCGCGCAGGTGGCCCGCCGGATCGAGGAGGTGGGTGGGTCGTTCAGCTCCTACTCTGGCGACAATTCCCTCGGGCTCTCGGTCGAGGTCCTGCCCGCCGACGCCGACCTGGCCGTCGAGCTCCTCTGCGACGGGGCCCTCGAGCCCGCCTTCAGGGCCGAGACCCTCGGCGTGGAGCGCGAGGCGCAGCTCGCCGGCCTGCGCGAGGACAACGACGATGTCGTGGCCTATGCCAGGCGGATGCTCCGCCGCCGGTTCTTCGGGGCGCACCCGTTCGCGCTCAGCGCCCAGGGCGACGAGGTCGGCGTCTCGGCGACGGCGGCAGCGGATCTGGCGGCGCTCTGGAAGCGCCTGCTCGTCGGGCCGGGCGTCGTGATGTCGATCGCGGGGGATTTCGATCCAGGGCGCCTGCTCCCGAGGCTGAAGGCGTTCCTGCTGCGGGTTCCGCGGGGACCCGCGCTGGCTCAGGGAGCCCCGTTTGAGGGCCCTGCCGAGGCCGCGGACTTTGTCGAGAGGCAGCCGAGGGAGCAGGCCGTCGTCCTCCAGGCGTTTCCCGGGACGGTGCTCGACGCGGCCGACTTCCACGCCGGGGAGGTCGCCGACGAGCTCTTCAGCGGCATGGCGTCCCGGCTGTTTGAGCGGGTCCGGGACCAGAAGGGCCTCGCCTATTTCATAAGGTCGGGCCGGGTGAGCGGCGGGAGCGCCGCGATGTTCTACTTCATCTCAGGGACCCAGCCGGGCAAGGAGGCCGAGGTCCTTGGTGAGATCGGGGCCGAGATCGAGCGCGTGCAATCCGGAGGGGTCTCCGCCGAGGAACTCCTTCGCTGCCAGGTGCGCCTGAAGGCCGGCCGGCGCAAGTCGCTCCAGACCAACTCGGCAAGGGCGATGCTGGCCGGCCTTGACGTCCTCCAGGGACGCCCCGCCAACCACTGGAAGAGCTACGACTCGCTGGTAGACTCGGTGACGCTGGGGGGCCTCGCAGACTTTGCGCGGCGCCACCTGAGGGAGTCGGCGCGCGTCCAGCTGGTCGTGCGGCCCTAGGGCTACTGCGCGGAATCCCTCTCGGAGGCGCCCCCGCTCCACTTGAGCTTCGTGCGCACGACGGCGAAGTGGGAATAGCCCCGGCGCTGCGCAAGGGCGAGGCGCACGCCGGCGATCGAGATCTCGATCGGCTCGTGGGCGGTCGCCTTCAGCTCCCTGTGGCCGTCGATTCCCACGAGGACACGGGTGCCGACCGTGCGGTTGTGCACGCTGAGCCTCACCGAGTCGCGGAAAATGATCGAGCGGTTTGTCAGCGTGTGGGGGCAGATCGGCGTCATCGCGATCACGCGCGCCGCGGGGTGGATGATGGGCCCGCCCGCCGACAGGTTGTACGCGGTCGACCCGGTCGCGGTCGAGAAGATGAGGCCGTCGCACACGTAGTCCGTGACGAGCTCGCTGTCGGCGAACACCTCGAGGTGGACGAGGTTCGTGTTGAGCTCGTCCTTGATGAGGACGTCGTTCAGGGCGAGGTTCGGGGCCCCGCGGCCCACCCGGCAGGAGAGCATCGTGCGGTTGTCCACGCGGAACGAGCCCTTGAGAAGGCCTTCGAACTCCGCGCGCGCCTCGTCGGGCGAGAACGTGGTGAGGAACCCGAGGCTGCCGCGGTTTATCCCGATGATCGGCACCTTCTGCTCCGCCGCCTCGCGCGCGACGTCGAGGAGGGTTCCGTCGCCGCCTATCACGCAGCAGGCGTCGCATCCCCGCAGGTAGCCCCTGGGAAGCGGGAAGCGCGTCGTCTGCCTGAGGCGGACGCCCTTGGCGCGGGCCACGCCGACCAGCTCCTCGGCAAGGCCGACGGCGCCCGGCTTCCCGGCGTTGGTGACGAATGCTATCGAGCGTATGGGCTTCATTTCGGCCCGGCCGCGGGAGCGCGGACCGCCCCCTAGATTGCGGGCGATCGCCGGAGGCACAACAGGAATTCCCGGTTGCCGTCGGCGCCCTCGACGGGCGAATCCATGGTCCCGGCGAGGATTGCCCCGGGAAGCTGGCCGAGGGCAAAGTCCCGCACGGCCGCCAAGGCTGCCCCCCGCACCGAGTCGTCCCTGATGACGCCCCGCCCCTTGTCGGCCTCGGCCTTTCCGGCCTCGAACTGGGGCTTAACGAGGGCCACCAGTGTCCCGCCGCGGCGCAGGAAGGGCCACGCCGCGGGGAGAACGGCCCGCAGGGAGATGAACGAGAGGTCCATGACGACCGCGTCGAATTCCGCGCGGGGCAGGTCGGAGGGGCCAAGCCGGCGCGCGTTCAGCTTCTCGATGTTCGTGACGCGCGGGTCCGCCCGCAGCCTCGCGTGAAGCTGGGCTCGGCCGACGTCCACGCAGACCACCGAGGCGGCGCCGCTCTGGAGGGCGCAGTCGGTGAAGCCGCCCGTCGAGGCGCCTATGTCAAGCACATGGGCCCCCTTCAGGTCGACCGAGAAGCGCTCGAGGGCGGCGGCCAGCTTCTCGCCGCCCCTGCTGACGAACCGGGGCGGCCGCTCGACGCTGAGGTCGGCCGTCTCGGGGTATTCCCGGCCGGGCTTGTCCAGGCGCTCCGTGCCGCTGAACACGCGGCCGGACATGATGAGGGCCTTGGCCTGGGCCCGCGACTCGGCGAGCCCGCGCGCGACGAGGATCTCGTCGAGGCGCCGCTTCATCCGAGTGTCGCGGCGAACGAGCCGAAGTCCGCGTAGACGGGGACCCTTCCCGACGCGACCTCCGGCAGGGTTTCCGGCGGGACCCTGCCTGTCCGGACTGCGGCGGCGCGGATTCCTGCGGCAAGCGCGGCACCGATGTCGGCCGCGGAGTCGCCGACCATCCAGCACTCGGCGGGGTCGAGCGAGTGCTCGGCAATCATCTCAAGGATGAACCTGGGGGAGGGCTTCCGGTACCTGGAGGGCTCCCCGGGCCCCTCGGGGGCCACGCAGGTCCCGTCGAACACGGGGGCGGCGATGCCGAGCATCTCCTCCATGCGCGCGTTCACGCGTCCGGTGTCCTCCATCGTGTGCAGCCCGCGGCCTATCCCGGACTGGTTCGTGAAGAGGAATAGCTTGTAGCCGAGCGCCCGGGCCCGGCCCAGCCCCTGTGCCGCGCCCGGGATGAGCTCCACGCCGGCGGGGTCGGAGAGGTAGACCCTGTCCACGATCAGGGTCCCGTCGCGGTCGAGGAAGAGGGCCCGGCTCACGGCGCGCGCGCCACGTAGTCGAGCAGCTCCGCGGGGGAGACGGTGGCGGTCCCGAGCTTGGCCACCACGACCCCTGCGGCGGCGTTTGCAAAGTGCGCTGCCTCCTCGAGTCCCGAGCCCGACGCAAGCGCGAGCACGAGGGCCGCGAGCGCGGTGTCGCCGGCGCCCGACACGTCGTAGATCTCCCGGGCTGCCGTGGGGATCTTCTTGACCACGCGGCCCCCCGAGCCGAGCAGCATCCCGTCCTCGCCGAGGGTGATGACCAGGCTCTTGGTCGCGTAGAGCTCATGAAGCTTCGCGCACACCGCGGCAGCGGGAAACGGCGCGCCGGGCACGGGGTCGATCCCGCAGAGCTGGAGGGCCTCCCTCTTGTTCGGGGTGATCAGGTCGAGGCCCCTGAATGCGAGCCGGTTCCGCGGCTTCGGGTCGAGGGCGATGAACTTGCCGGCCGCCCTCGCAAGCTTGGTGACGCGCTCCACGAGCCCGTCGGTGAGGAGGCCCTTGGCGTAGTCCGACATGACGACCGCGTCGCACGCCTTGACGGCCTTCGCGAGGAGGCTCGCGGCGCGGGCGGGATCCACCGCGTAAGAGCCCGGGGCCGATTCGCGGTCAAGCCGGCAGAGCTGCTGGTGCTGCACGAGCACGCGGGTCTTGACGATCGTCGTCGCGGTCCCGGGGGAGGGGATGGCCTCGACCCGCCTCTCGCCCAGGATCTCGCGCAGCCGGGTGCCGTGCGCGTCGTCGCCGATGTAGCCGAACACCGTGCAGTGGGCGCCGAGGCCCGCGATGTTGACCGCGACGTTCGCGGCGCCGCCCGCGGTCCATGTGTCCCTTGCGATGTCGATGACGGGGACGGGCGCCTCCGGCGAAATCCGCGTGGCGTCGCCCCAGATGTAGTGGTCGAGCATCACGTCGCCTATGACCAGGATCCGCAGCTCCGCCATCCTCTTGAGCAGCGCCTTCGCCTTGCCGGGTGAGATGGACATGACGGCGGGAGGATTACGGGGGCCCGGGCCTAACGCAATTCCCACCGGTAGGGGTACCGGGAGAGCATGCGTGGCGCGCCGGAGCTCACCTGGACCACGTCCTCGATGCGGCACGCGCCCACCCCGGGATAATAGAGCCCAGGCTCCACCGTGACGACGGAGCCCAGCTTCAGCTTGTAGTCGGCCGTGCCCATCCGGGGCGGCTCGTGCACCTCGAGGCCGAGGCCGTGGCCGGTTCCGTGGAAGAATCCGACGTACCCCCGCGGGGTGCGGCGGGTCTCGAACCCGCGGGCGATGAAGGTCTCGCCCACGAGCCTGTGGA
>DATNLY010000298.1:0-2718 GCA_035602635.1 Opitutaceae bacterium
CCGTGCTGGTGATCTTCCAGGCGATGGACGCCGCCGGCAAGGACAGCGTCATTCGCCATGTCATGTCGGGCATCAATCCGCAGGGCTGCCAGGTGTTCAGCTTCAAGCACCCGAGCGCGCAGGAACTGGAGCATGACTTCCTGTGGCGGACGACCCGCTGCCTGCCGGAGCGCGGGCGCATCGGCATCTTCAACCGGTCCTACTACGAGGAGGTGCTGGTCGTGCGGGTCCACCCAGAGGTCCTGCGGGGCCAGAAGCTGCCGGATGGCGAGGCGGATGACCCCAAGATCTGGCGCCACCGCTTCCGCTCGATTCTCGACCTGGAAAGGCACCTCTATGCCAATGGCACGAGGGTCGTGAAATTCTTCCTCCATCTTTCCAAGGAGGAGCAGCGCCGGCGCTTCCTCGCCAGGATCGACGACCCCGACAAGAACTGGAAGTTCAGCGGTGCCGACATTGCGGAGCGTGGGAGGTGGCGCGACTACCGGGGGGCGTACGAGGACTGCCTTTCATGCACGAGCACAAAGATCGCCCCCTGGTACGCCGTGCCGGCCGACGACAAGGAGAACGCCCACCTGATCATCTCCCAGGTGATCCTCGACACGCTCGGGAAGCTGAAGCTGTCCTATCCCAAGGCGGACAAGGGCCACCGCAGGGACCTGCTCGCCGCCAGGAGGCTGCTGGAGAGGTAGGGTCGCCGGCGGCGGGCCATCCGGTGGAGACCGATGCGCCCGCCCCGCCCGTGCGCCGTCAAAATTGGATGGCAAAATTTTCCCGGGGAACGTTGAGTCGCGCGGTGAATCCCGCCGTCGGCCGCAGGCTCCCCAGGCTGAGCGCCGCGCTCGCCTGCGCGGGGTTTCTGGCCGCGGCGAACCGGTCGACGGCCGACGGGCTCACGGCGGAGGACCTCGCCACGGTCTACGCGCAGGCCTCGGGGAGCGCGCAGCAGATCGCCCCCGGTGTGGTGATCGCCATCGTGAGCCGCGACGGGCTCGCCCTCCTCGTCCGCCAGGCCGGCGGCGCGCAGCCCGCCCCGGCCGCCCAGGGGGCGATCGCGGTCTCGAAGGCGGGAACCGCGGTCTTCCTCAGCAGCGCCGGGGAGGCGCTCACCTCGCGCACCGCCGGGTTCATCCTCCAGCAGCATTTCCCTCCCGGGATTGAGAACACGCCGCCCGGCCCCCTTGTGGGCGTCGGGTTCTCAAGCATGGCCTTTTCGGACGTGAACTGCCTGCGCAACCCGGATGGAAGCCGCATTCCCGGCACCCGTCTCTACGGCTCCCCGGGGGGCGTGCCGCTCTACAAGGACGGCATCCTCGTGGCGGGCATCGGGGTGACCGGGGCCGGCCCCGAGATCGAGGACGGCCGGATCACAGGGCCGGACATCAATGAGTCCGTGGCCCTGGCCGGCCAGGTCGGGTACGAGCCCCGGGAGGAAATCCTCGCGTCGAACATCTTTGTCGGGGGCATTCGCCTTCCCTACGTCTCGAGCGCACCGGGCTCGTCGCCCCCCTCCGGTACGCCGGACGCCTCCGGCCTCGTTGCTCCGCCGCCGGTGTCCTGGCCCACCGCCGTCATGGGCGGGGTCCTGGGAGAGGTGCATTCGCCGATCATCGCCGACCCGGCCCGCGGCACGATCGAGGGACAGCCCCGCCTTTCCGCGGGCGAGGTGAGGGAGATCATCTCGAACGCCGCGGCGCGGACGCTTGTCACCCGCGCCGGCATCCGCCTCCCGGAGGGCCAGGCGGCGGAGGTCTTCATCTCGGTCGTGAGCAACCCGAACACCCCGGGCCAGGCGCCGGTGGTGCTGGGCACGTTCCGGACACCCGACGCCACGGTCTTTTCCTGGGACGTGTCGGTCCAGAAGGCCCGCACGGCGCTCTTCTTCTCCAGCGACGGCCGCGCGTTCTCGACCCGCACCGTGGGGTTCCTGGCGCAGTCGGCATACCCGCCGGGGATCGACGGGGAGCCCGCGGGCCCCTTCAACGGCCTGCAGGAGCGCTTTTCCGGCCCCATCATAAGCGGCTCGGGCGCGGTGAACGGAAACCTGCCGGACGGGATCACCATATTCCCGGGGGGATTCCCCCTCTACAGGAACGGGGTCCTCATCGGGGCGATCGGGGTCTCCGGGGACGGCGTCGACCAGGACGACCTCATCTCCTCGTCGGGAACGGCTGGATTCCAGCCGAGCCCGGCAATCCGGGCGGACAACTTCACCTACCTGGGAGCCAGGCTTCCCTACGCCAATTTTCCCCGCGCCCCGATGCTGAACCCTCCCGTGACACCCGTCCCCACGGGCTCAGGGAACTGAGGGGGCGCCCTGCCCCGCCCGGCCTAGCGACCGGTCAAAGGCGCCCAGCTCGCGCACGAACGCGTCAGGGGCAAAATCGGGCTGCGACTGGGCGAGGCGGAAGAGCCCGCTGAGCAGCTCGGAGGAGCCGGGGGGGCGCTCGTCCGCGGGAAGTGCCGAGAGCAGGCGGTCGAGGGCAAGCACAAGGCGCTCGGCTCGGAACGCCAGGGTGAGACGGTCCGCGCCGGGCTCGAGGAAATCGCCCCCCGTCCGGGCGAGCCGGCGCAGGACGTCCCGGGTATCCTGCGCCGACCAGGACTGCGCGGCGCGCTTCGCGAGGAGGTCGGCGGCCTGGACGGCCGTCGCGAAGGCGGCGGGCGCCGGCGCCGAGCAGTCGAGCGGCGCGGCTCCGAATTCCAGCCCGGTGCGGG
>DATNLY010000352.1:0-3854 GCA_035602635.1 Opitutaceae bacterium
CCCTGCGGGCGTGTTCGGGGGGCACACGAGCTTCGGGGACCCCCGCCGCTTCTGGGACTTCAGGTCGCTCGGGCACGGGGACATCAACTTCGAGGAGATCATAGTGGCCTTGAACCACGCGGGCTACCGCGGCCCCCTGTCGGTGGAGTGGGAGGACGTCCGGATGGACCGCGTCCACGGCGCCACGGAGTCCGCCGCCTTTGTCAGGCGGCTGGATTTCCCCCGGGGCGATGCCGCGTTTGACGCGGCGTTCAGAAAGAGGGGCAAGTGAGCCCCCGGGGCCCGGCCGGCGCCAAGGTGCCCTCCTGATTGCCATGCGCAGGAAACTCAGATTCGGAATGGTCGGCGGCGGGCGCGGGGCCTTCATCGGCGCCGTCCACCGGATCGCGGCCGCGATGGACGGCCGGGCCGAGCTGGTCGCCGGGGCGTTCTCGAGCGACCCGGCGCGGTCGAAGGCGTCCGGGGCGGACCTCTTCCTCGACCCGGCGCGGGTCTACGGTTCGTACAGGGCGATGGCGAGGGCCGAGGCGGCGATGCCCCCGGACCGGCGCATGGACTTTGTCATCATCGTCACGCCAAACCACGTGCACTTCGAGCCCGCGCGGCTCTTCCTCGAATCCGGCTTCAACGTCGTCTGCGACAAGCCGGCCACGTTCGACCTGGCCCAGGCGAGGAAGCTCAGGGCCGTTGTCCGGAGGACGGGCAAGGTGTTCGCCCTGACCCACAACTACACCGGCAACGCGATGGTCAAGCAGGCGCGCGAGCTCGTGCGCAACGGGACCCTGGGGGAGGTCCGCAAGGTCGTCGTCGAGTATCCGCAGGGGTGGCTCGCGAGCGCCCTCGAGCGAACGGGCCAGAAGCAGGCCGCGTGGCGCACCGACCCGAGGCGAAGCGGGGCCGCCGGGTGCATGGGCGACATCGGCACGCATGCCGACAACCTCGCCCGCTACGTCACCGGGCTCGAGGTCGAGGAGCTCTGCGCGGACCTGACCACGTTTGTCCGCGGCCGGAGGCTGGACGACGACGGCAACGTCCTCGTGCGCTACCGGGGCGGCGCGAAGGGCGTCCTGCACGCCTCCCAGGTGTGCGTCGGCGACGAGAACGACCTCAATATCCGCGTCTACGGGACCCGTGCCTCGCTGGCCTGGAGCCAGGAGCGCCCCGACGACCTCGTCGTGAAGTATGCCGGCAGGCCCCGCGAGGTCTGGCGCCGCGGGAACCCCTACACCGGGGGCGCGGCGAGGCGCTTCGCGCGGGTCCCGCCCGGCCACCCCGAGGGCTACCTCGAGGCCTTCGGCAACGTCTATCTCGAGGCGTTCCGAGCCATCTGCGCCGAGGTGGAGGGGCGGCCCGCCCCGCGCAACCTCGACTTTCCGACGATCGACGACGGCGTGGCCGGGATGATCTTCATCGAGTCCGTCGTCAGGAGCAGCAAGCTTGGCGCGCGGTGGGTCAGGCCGCCGGCCCGCTGAGGCCCGGGCCCGGGCGGGCGCTCACATCCTGCAGATCAGGAGCTCGCGCTCGTAGATCATCTCCTTCGGGAGGCGGTCGTGGAGGTCGAGGAAGAGCTCCTCGTGGCTCATGACCTCGGCCCTCCACGCCCCGCGGTCGAACGCCTGCATCTCGTCAAAGCGCTCGCGCGGGAAATCCAGGCCCTCCCAGTCGATGTCCTCGTACCTGGGCATCCAGCCGATGGGGGTCTCCCGCCCGAGGGACCTTCCCCTCGCCCGGTCCGCGATCCACTTGAGGATCCGCATGTTCTCGCTGAACCCGGGCCACAGGTACCCCCCGTCGGCCCCCTTGCGAAACCAGTTCACGTGGAAGATCCGCGGCGTCTCGCTCAGGCTGCGCTGCATGAAGATCCAGTGCGCGAAATAGTCGCCCATGTGGTACCCGCAGAACGGGAGCATCGCCATCGGGTCCCGGCGGACCCGGCCCACGGCCCCCCCGGCGGCGGCCGTCATCTCCGAGCCCATCGTGGCCCCTATGTACACGCCGGAGCTCCAGTTGAAGGCCTGGTAGACGAGCGGGACGGTCGTTGCCCGGCGGCCGCCGAAGACGATGGCGCTGATCGGGACGCCCTCCGGATTCTCCCAGTCGGGGTCGATCGTCGGGCACTGGGAGGCCGGGGCCGTGAAGCGCGCGTTCGGATGGGCCGCCGGCCGGCCGCACCCCGGTTCCCATTCCCTCCCCGTCCAGTCGATGAGCCCGGCGGGGGGCTCCTTCGTCATCCCCTCCCACCACACCCCGCCGTCCGGGGTGAGCGCCACGTTCGTGAAGATCGAGTTCCTGGAAAGGGAGGCCATGGCGTTCGGGTTCGTCTTCATCGACGTGCCCGGGGCCACGCCGAAAAACCCGGCCTCCGGGTTGATCGCGCGCAGCCGGCCACCCGCGTCCGGCTTGAGCCACGCGATGTCGTCCCCGAGCGTCCACACCTTCCATCCCATGTCGGTGAAGGCCTTCGGCGGCACCATCATCGCGAAGTTGGTCTTCCCGCACGCGCTCGGGAACGCCGCCGTCACGTACGTCTTGTCCCCCTGGGGGCTCTCCACGCCGAGGATGAGCATGTGCTCCGCCATCCACCCCTCGTCCCGGGCGATGTTCGAGGCGATCCGCAGCGCGAAGCATTTCTTGCCGAGGAGGGCGTTGCCGCCGTAGCCGGAGCCGTAGCTCCAGATCTCGCGGGTCTCAGGGAAATGGACGATGTACTTCTCGCTGTTGCAGGGCCACGGCACGTCCTTCTCCCCCTCGGAAAGGGGGGCGCCGAGGGAGTGCATGCACGGCACGACGCGCTTCTCCCCCTTGTCGATGACCGCGTAGACCGGGTGGCCGATCCTCGCCATGATCCGCATGCTGGCGACGACATAGGGCGAGTCGGTGAGCTGGACGCCGATCTGGGCCATCGCCGAGCCGACGGGGCCCATGCTGAACGGCATGACGTACATCGTGCGGCCGCGCATCGAGCCGCTGAACTTCCCGCGCAGCGTGCGGCGCATCTCAAACGGGTTGACCCACCGGTTGGTGGGGCCCGCGGTCTCGCGCGAGTGGGAGCAGATGAACGTGCGGTCCTCGACGCGGGCGACGTCGCTCGGGTCGCTCCGGGCATAGTAGCAGCCGGGCCAGAGCCTCTGGTTCAGCTTGATGAAGGTGCCCGAGGCCACCATCAGCGCGCACAGGCCGTCGAACTCCTGCTTTGAGCCGTCCACCCAGTGGATCGCGTCGGGCGTGCAGAGGTCTGCCATCTTCTCGACCCACCGCAGGAGGTGCCGGTTCTGGCTCAGGGGCTTGGCCGGGTTGCGGCCTTTGGATCGGGGCGCCATGGTGGAGCCCGCCAGCGTTGCCACGATACCCCTCCGGGGCAAACTGGAAACCCTCTCCCCGCCCCCGGGGAGGGCGGGATTCGGGAGGGCGCTGCGTCCACCGCTCAGGGACAATATCTTGCCGACGCAGCGGCGCCCCCCATCATGGCGCGACCCCCTCAACCGCCGAATCTCCGCATGCAACACTTGGGACTGATGTTCACCCTGGCCGCACTGGGAATCAACCTGTGGGGACTGATGCTCATCGCGGGGCTTTACTGGCGGAACCGCTGGTTTGCGCTGGCCGCCGGACCGATACTCGCCGTCACGGGGGTCTACGCCGTCGAGTGCCAGTACGGCCTCGGCCCGTCGCTTCCCGGCCTCGGCCTCTTTTCGACCCTGCTCTCGATTGCGCTGATCGCCCTGAGCACCATCGGCTGGGTGCCCGCGCGCCTGGGGGAGAGGTGGGGGGCGCTCCTGGCGGACTGGCGGGCGGAATTCGCGCCGCGGCGGCTGGTCGGCTGCTTCGGGGTCTTCGCGGCGGTCTTCCTCTAC
>DATNLY010000346.1:0-3923 GCA_035602635.1 Opitutaceae bacterium
CCGGGTACTTGCAGTGGTCGAAGATGACCCCGGAGTAGGTGTGGTAGACGCCGTCGTCGATGTAGTAGCTCGGCTTGCCGTCCCTCGCGGCCTTGCCGATCACCTTTGAGACCGTGTAGCCCGCGTTCGCCACGAGGAATCGGCCGGGCTCGGCGAGTATCTGGATTTCCCTTGGGAAGAGCCGCTCGAGCTCGTTGTTGATCACCTTCGCCAGCTCGCGGAAGGGCTTCACGGACTCGTCATAGCGCGCCGGGAACCCTCCCCCGATGTCCATGAGGTTCATCTTCCGGTACCCTCGGTCGCTGGCCTCCTTGAAGATGTTCGAGCACAGGGCCAGGGCCTCGACGTAGTTGTTGAAATTGGTCGTCTGGCTGCCCACGTGGAAGCTGAGCCCCTCGCACGTCAGGCCCAGCTTCTGCGCGAGGAGGATCAGGTCGACCGCCTCGCCCGGGGCGGCCCCGAACTTCGAGGAGAGCTCGACCATCGCCCCCGTGTTCGTGACCCTTACCCGCAGCACCACGCCGGCCTGCGGGGCGTGGTCCCTGATCTTCACCAGCTCCTCCGCGTTGTCGAAGGTGACCAGCGGCTTGTACTGGTTGAGCTCCACGAGGGTCTCGACGGGCTTGTTGGGGTTCGCGTAGATGATCTTGTCCCAGATCCAGTCCTGCCGCTCCTTGGGCGGCATCCCCGCGATATTGGCGTAGACGATGTTGAACTCGGGCATTGAGGCCACGTCGAAGCTCGCGCCCTCCAGGTAGAAGGTGCGCACGATCTCCGGAAGGGGGTTCGCCTTGACCGCGAAGTACGCCTGGACCCGCGGCAGGTGCCTGCGGAACTCGCGGTAGTTGCGGCGCAGGGCGTCGTGGTCGACGACGAAGAGGGGTGTCCCGTGCTCGCGGCCGAGCCTCTGCAGGTGAGCCTTCGTGATCATCGCCCGGCGCCCTAGTCGCCGTCCTTCACGAGGAAGTTCTTGAACTGCCACGGGTCCGCACGGTCGAAGTCGGGCTTGTTGAAGCCGCTGAAGGCGTTCTTGTAGTCGCGCAGCGGCGTCCAGTCCGAGCGGGTAGAGATGAATTTCCCGAGGTAGGGCCTGGAAATCCCGAGGATGTGGTCGTGCGGGAGCTCGTCGGGCACCTTGACGCCCTCCTCGGGGTTCTCGATCATCCACATCGAGGCCGCCACGACGGAGATGGCGACCTGCATCGTCGTCGCGTTTTGGTGCGGGACCAGGCGGCGCGACTCCTCGATCGAGAGGTCGGAGCCCACCCACCACGACTTGTAGGCGTGGCCCATGATGAGCGCCCCGAGGATGTCCGCGCCCTTGGTGATCTCGTCGTTCATGATCCGGAGCTTCGGCTGAAGCGCGTAGTTGTAGCCGCGCAGCTCGTTGAGCGAGACGACCGCCTCGTCGCAGGGGCAGTAGGCGTAGTGGACGGTCGGCCGGTAGACCGCCTTCTTGCCCTCCCACACCGTGAGCTTGTCGGAGATCGTGAAGGCCTCGCCGTGGCGCACCACCATGCCGACAATGCTGTAATCGGGCACCCAGGAGCGCACCCAGGTGTTGATTCCCATGCGCGCGATGCAGATCTGGTTCCTCGGGCCGCTCGGGTGGCGGTACCCGTATCTGGGAAGCGTCTTCTCGTGGGTGCCCCACCCGAGCTCGGAGGTGGTGGTCCCCTCCTCGCGGAAACCCTCTATGCTCCAGGTGTTTACAAATTCATCAATCTGCTTGGGGACATCGGTGATCTGGGTGTCGCGCTCGCTGCAATGGATCACCTTGACCCCGAGCTCCCTGGCGAGGTGGTTGAAGCTGCCGGCCGAGATGTGGCCCTGGAGCCTCTCGGCCTTGCGCCCCGTGGCCTTCTTCTCGGCCAGCTGCGCCCTGGCGATGTCGATCAGGCCCTGCTTGGTGAAGTGAGAGATGAGCCCGGGATTGGCCCCGTGCTCGACGACCGAGGTGGCTCCCTTGGAGGCCCATTTCGCGGTCATGGCGCGCACGTTCATGTGGCGCCAGTAGAGCGTCCGCTCCGTGGGGTGCTTGCGGCCGCCGGCGTAGGGGTCCCAGACCTCGACCGACGTATTAATGTACAGGATACCGTTGTCGTGGCACCACTGGAGGATGACGCAGGCGTCGATGTTCCACGCCAGGTCGATCAGGAGGTCGCCCCTGGAGAGGTGCTTGCCGAGGAGCCTGCCCATGTTCTCCTCGGTGACGCGGTCCCTGACGAAGCGCACGCCGGCCGCCGTCCACTCCCTCAGCTTCTCCTCCTTGCTCTCGAAGTCGATCACCGTGACGTTCCCGGGGGCCACGTTGATGTGCTTGAACAGGATGGGCAGGGTGCATTCGGCGACGGCGCCGTAGCCCACGAAGAGGATTTTCTTGCTGAATTCGATCATGGCTCGCGAGGAGGGTTGTACATCACCTAAGGACGGTTTTCTGGGCAGACGAAAGGCAATTAAAGGTTACGTTTTCCGGCATACGCAAGAAAGAGCGTGAGCCGCTCAGAATGGGCCCCCCGTGGGGCGCCGCGGCGCCGGGGGCGACGCAGCCCGGGCGGTTTGGAAATGGGGCTCTTCGTCAAAGAATGGGGACATGGGGCGTTAGAAGCGCCACCATGTCCCCTGTGACTATCGAGCTAACACTTCCCGGATACCGCATCATCCGGTGGGAGAGCAACATTTTGATGCGGGTCTACGTTGAGGCGTTAGAAGCGCCTCGGCTGTGCCCTTGCTGTGGAGGCGGCCGCCTCCACAGCAAGGGCAGGTATGAGCGGCGGGTGCGCCATCTGGCGTGCTTCGGTAACCCAAGTGAACTGGTGATCAGCTGTCGGCGCTACCTGTGCGTGGGCTGCGAGAAGAGCTTCGTGCAACCGCTTCCCGGCATCATGCCTGGGCGGCGCAGCAGCGAGCCCTGGCGGGAGGAGCTCTACGAGCGCCACGGCGACGGGATCTGCGCCTCGGTCCTGGCCGGGCGCGAGAGGATAGCGCCGGCGACCGTGGGGCGCATCTACGCGCAGTTTACCGAGAGGAAGGCCAAGGAGCGCGAGAGCCTGGACTGCCCCCACGTCCTTGGGATAGATGAACATACGATCCACAGGGGGCATCGCTTCGCGACCACCTTCTGCGATCTGAAGAACCACCGGGTCTTCGACATAAGCCCGGGCAGGAGCGAGGCCGAGCTCTCCGGCTACCTGCGCACGCTGCGGGGAAGGGAAAAGGTGCGCGTCGTCTGCATCGATCTGTCCAACTCCTACCGCTCGATGATCAAAAGGTGGTTCCCCAGGGCCGCCATCGTCGCGGATCGCTTCCATGCCATCCGCTTGGTCGGCCTTCACCTCTTCAAGCTGGCCCGCCAGCTCTGCCCGGATCTCGGCTGGAACCGAGCATGGCTCGGGGTCCTTCGCATGCGAAGCGACCGAATGGATCCGGCCCAGCAGCAGCGCCTGGCCGCGCTCCTGGCCAAGTATCCCGCCCTCCAGGGCATCTACGAACTGAAGGAAAGGCTCTGCTCGCTCCTGCGTCTAAAGCTCCAGAGCAAGAGCGCCTGCCGGCGCCATATCCGCTCGCTCCTGGAGCTCATCGACACCCTGAAGCAAACCCCCTCCGAACAGGCCCTCACCCTCGCCAAGTCCTTGTCTGACTGGACCGAGGAGATCGCACGCATGTGGCGCTTCAGCCGCAACAACGGCATCACCGAGGGCTTCCACAGAAAGATGAAATTAATACAGAGAAGAGCCTATGGCATCCGCTCCTTCCCCAATTACCGCCTGCGCGTCATCGCCCAGTGCGGTTGATCAGCAACCATCAACCTGAACACACCCCTGTCCCCAAACTTTGAACTAGACCCGAAATTTTCGGCCTCCGTCGCCTCCCGACGGTAAAGCGTTTCTATTTGGTGCTCGGGACAGGACTTGAACCTGCAC
>DATNLY010000354.1:0-2409 GCA_035602635.1 Opitutaceae bacterium
CGAGGGTCGAGATTGACGCGCCGGCGAGGGACGTCCGGGAGATCCTCTACGATTTTGCCGACTACCCGAAATGGAATCCGTACATCACCAAGGTGGACGGGGCCGTCGCGGAGGGAAACCAGGTCTACCTGACGGTGAAGCCTGACGGAAAGCCGGAGTTGACCGGCGGCGCGACGATCGTCTCGGCGACGGCGGACCACCTTTCGTGGGTCGGAAGCGGACTTTCCGGGATTGAATCGGGGTCCATCAGCATGTCCATTCCCGGGATCCTGAGCGCGAGGCACGATTTCATCATCCAGGAGCTGGGTCCGGACAGGACGCTTTTCCTCAACAACGACAGGATGTCCGGGGCCGCCGTCCCGGTCTATGACCTCAAGCCGATAAAGGCGGGCCTGGACGCGATGAACGAGGCGTTGAAGAAGCGGGCCGAGGAGAAACCGAAATAGCGCGGGCCAGGGCCCTGCGCAATCCGCGGTCCGGCTCAGCGCGAGACCACGAATGCCGCCTGCACGTCGACGGCGACGTTTCCGTCCTCGACGATGGCGGCGCGAAGCTTGAGCTTCGCCTTCCCGTAGCGGGCGAGCGCCTCCTTGAACTCGGCGATCGCCGCCTGCGCGGGGCGCTCGCAGATCGCCCGCAGGTCGCCTATCACGGGGCGCTTGTACGCGGCGCGGCTCTCCTTGACGACGATGTGCCACGCGGGCTTCTCGGTCTTCTCCTCGCGCATCAGCTCCCAGACGACGCCGTAGCCGGCGAGCGTCGCGAGCGACACGAGGCTCCCGCCGAAAGCGGTGTTCAGGGAATTCTTGTTCTGCTCCTTCGGCGCGGTGAGGACCAGGGCGCGGTCATCGCTCACCTCAACGCCGACGCCCATCGCCTTCGCGAGGGGAATCATCTCGTGAAGGAACAGTTCAAGCGCTGGAACTTTTACCGATCTCATTCCGTTGGCACACTAGGTGGTAAATCGCACCGGCGTCAAAAGCCGCCTGACACTGATTTGCTACGTGAGTTCAACCAGTTAATGTGCAATTGGATAGCAACATATTAATCCGTGCCCGGGACGGTGCGGACTGCTTGCGCGCGGCGAGTGTCGACGCTTTCGTGGTGCGAGCCATGGCCAGACCCGAAGAGCCCAGGATCATCTTCTCGATGATCGGCGTCTCGAAAAAGATCGAGCGCAAGGAGATCCTGCGCGACATCTCACTGTCGTTTTACTACGGCGCAAAGATCGGCGTGCTCGGGTTCAACGGGTCGGGAAAGTCATCGCTCATGCGGATTCTTGCGGGGCGCGACAATGAGATCGAGGGAAGGGTCCACATCGAGCCGGGATTCGAGGTGGGCCTCCTCGAGCAGGAGCCCCAGCTGCCCGCGGGAAGCACCGTGCGCGCATGCGTCGAGGAGGGGGTCAAGCACCTCACCGACCTGGTCGGAGCCTACGATGCCACCTGGGACGAGCTGAACGACGCGGCCGACGACAAGGCCAAGGCGGCCATCATGGCCCGGCAGGGGGAGCTTCAGGAGAAGATAGATGCGCTCGGGGCCTGGGACGTGAGCCCGCAGGTGGAGATGGCGATGGACGCCCTGCGCTGCCCGCCGGGTGAGCAGGTCGTCGACAGCCTCTCCGGGGGCGAGCGCCGGCGGGTCGCCCTGGCGCGCCTCCTTCTCCGCAAGCCGCCGATCCTCCTCCTCGACGAGCCCACCAACCACCTTGACGCGGAGAGCGTCCAGTGGCTTGAGCAGCACCTCGCGCGCTACGAGGGGACCGTGATCGCCGTCACCCACGACCGGTACTTCCTCGACAACGTCGCGCAGTGGATCCTCGAGCTCGACCGCGGCCACGGCATCCCGTGGAAGGGAAACTACTCCTCGTGGCTGGAGCAGAAGCAGAGGCGAGGCGTGGTCGAGCAGCGCACGGAGGACCGCCGCCAGAAGGCGATGGCCCGCGAGCTCGAGTGGATCCGCAAGTCGGCCACGGCGCGCCGCGTGAAGTCCCAGGCGCGCATCACCGCGTACGAGTCGATGCTCAAGGATAACGTCAGCGAGAAGGAGAAGGAGTTTGAGATCCTCATCCCCGCGGGCCCCCGGCTCGGCACCCTGGTCGTCGACGCCAAGGGGCTGTCCAAGGTGTACGGCGAGAACCTGATCTTTGAGAACCTGTCATTCTCGCTGCCTCCAGGGGGGATCGTCGGGGTAATCGGCCCGAACGGCGCCGGAAAGACGACGCTCTTCCGCCTGATCACGGGAGCCGAAAAGCCCGACTCGGGGACGCTCCGGATCGGGGACACGGTCAAGATCGCCCATGTGGACCAGTCGAGGGATTCTCTTCCCGGGCAGTCCACGATCTACGAGGCGATCAGCGGGGGTGACGAGATCCTCAAGATGGGCGGGCGCGAGGTGAATGCCCGGGCC
>DATNLY010000348.1:0-8479 GCA_035602635.1 Opitutaceae bacterium
AAGCGGCGCCTCGCGGGCCCCAATCACGCCCCTTTCGCGCACGGCCATGACGGCGACGACGCACGCGGCGGCCAACGCCGCCATGAGCGGGATCGGGCGCCAGGCCCGCGGCGCGGGAAACGCCACGATCCGCCGCCCCGGGTCCGCGTCCCCGGCGGCCGACTCCCCGGAGAGCATCGAGCACGCCTTCTGCATCCGGCAGTATTGGTCGTAGACCTTGCGGCGGGCCGGGCTCGAGGCCACCTCGGCCTCGAGGCGCAGGGCGTCGTCCGCGCTGACCTCGCGGTCAAGGTAGAGGTTGAGCAGCTCCATGAATTGCTTGTCGTTCATTTGAAGTCGTCGCCCAGCTTGGAGCGGAGGCTTTCCCTCGCCCTGGCTATGCGGCTTTTTACGGTTCCCACGGAGATGCCGAGGATTGCGGCGATCTCCTCGTAGGAATGGTTCTTTACGTTCCGCAGGATGAGGATCTCGCGGTGCTTGGCGCCAAGGCGCTCCATGCCGGAGCCGATGCGCGAGACAAGCTCACGGGTGACCGTGATGTCGTCGGGCGTCTCGACCTCGGCCGGGATGATCTCGGCGAGTGTGGTGGCGTTGTCCGCGCTTACGGGCGCGTCGAGGGAGACGGACTTGTCGCGCTTGCGCCGCCACCAGTACCAGTAGCGGTTGCGCGCGAGGTTCGTCGCTATCTGAAAGAGCCAGGTGGAAAACGCGGATTCCCCCCGGAAGTTGACCAGGCCGCGGTGGGCCCGTATAAATGCATCCTGCGTAACCTCTTCCGCGTCCTCCGAGTTGCGCAGGAGCTGGTGCACCATCGAGTAGATGCGTCCCCAGTAGCGGGACACCATCTCGTCGAATGCGGACGCATCGCCGTTCTTGAAGCGATCCACAAGAACACGGTCAAAGGCAACCTCTTGGGCTTTGGAAGACATGCGGTCTTCCGTGCTCTGACGGGCGTATTTGTGAATTGTTCCCAAGGATTTAGGGTCGGTTCCAAGTAAGAAAAGGGCAATGCGCCCGCGGTCAATTCCTACGGCCCGGGAGCATGACGTTCTTGGGCCCCAAAGCGTTGCCCGGCCGCGAGATTCGCCATGAAGTTCCATCCGGCGCCGGCACGGGTTCGGAGGGGCCCGGAACGCCGCACCCCGCCGCCGGCAGGAATTCCATTGGACTTCCGGCTCAATTTCAAAAAATCTCCCCGTCCGCTCATTGGCGGGCACCCCATGCTTCCCGAAGTCGATTATGACAGCCTGCCCTCGGTGGCCGGTTTCGTGCAGGCCAAGTTCAGAGCCATTTACCCCGGGGCAAGCGACGCCTGGCTGAGGCGGCTCTTCGGGGACATCGATTCCCTGTTTGCGGGCCGCAACCCGGACTACCTTCCGATCGACGTCCGCTACCACAACCTGCGCCACACGCTCATGGCGACCGTGTGCATGGGCGTCCTCTTGGAGGGCCGGCGCTCGTCCGACGGCGGAGAGATGCTCAAGGAGCGCGACTTCGAGTTGGCGATCGCCGGCGTCCTGCTCCACGACACGGGCTACCTGAAGCTCAGGAGCGACACCGGGGGAACCGGGGCGAAGTACACCTATTGCCACATCCTGAGAAGCTGCGCGTTCGCCGCGTCCTACCTGCCGCTGCTTGGCGCCAATGACAACGAGGTCGAGAATGTTCTCTCGGCGATAAACTGCACCGGCCCGAACTCGGAGATCGGCCGCCTCGTCTTCCGCAGCCACGTGAGCCGCGTCGTCGGGTGCGCCCTCGCTACCTCGGACTACATTGGCCAGCTCTCCGACCCGCTGTACCCGACGAAGCTCGGCGAGCTGTTCCGGGAGTTCTGCGAGTCCGACGACTATGTGAACGTCCCCCCCGAGAGGCGCGTGTTCAAGTCCGAGGGCGACCTGATCTGCCGCACGCCCGGATTCTGGACGCATTTCGTGAAGCCGAAACTGGAGAAGGATTTCCAGTCGGTCTACCGCTTCCTCGCCAGGCCCGCCCTCTCGGACAGCAACCCCTACATGGATGCCGTCGACGCGAACTTTGCGAAGATCGCGCTCATGGTCGCCGAGATAAAAGCCAGCGCCGCCTGACGGGCGCGTCCAGCACCGGGCGGGGGCCCATTTGATCTTGCCGGTTGCGGAGGATATTCAGTAGATCCTGCTGTCCAACGCGTTCTTTCGGAGTCCTGGTTCCTGTGGCGCCGCCCGCGGGTTCGGCGCGCGAGGACTTCCGGGACCCTCGCGGTGGGACAGGGACACACGGGTTGGTAGCTCAACGGTAGAGCAGTTGCCTTTTAAGCAATTGGTTCTGGGTTCGAATCCCAGCCAGCCCACCACCTCTCCGAAGCGGGAGGATCCGATGGGTCGACTCGTCGTCGTCGCGGAAGGAGCGGCCAACCCCACGAATGCGCTAAGAATTTGGCCACCATCGCCTTGGGCCGCGCCTACCGCGCCCCGGCGGGCGCCGGACCGCTCTGGGACTAGGAGCCCCACCCCGGGTCGGAGGGCTCGGGCGTCATCCTCGCGGACCGCGGGCGCGAGATCCGCGGCTCATCGCCGGGGCTGCTGCGCCAATGAGCTTGCCGCAAAGCGCGGGACCTGCGCCAAGACCGGGGACAACCGCCGCGCGAACCCGGGGAGCAAGCTCGGAGTCCGCGCCGTCGCGGGCCTCGCCCGCCACGGGATGGCGACCGGCGCTTCCGAGCGACGGCCGCCCGGCGTCTTAATAACTTGCTGCGATCAAAAGATTGGCAGAAAACATTCCTTTCCACTAAGCTTTCCTCACATCACATGAAACTCGCCTCCAAGTCGCTCTGCATCGTCGTCGCCAGTGCCGCCGCCTTTTTTGCCGGCTGCGCAAAGAAGCCGGTCCGTCCCGACCCGAGCGCGACCGCACTGGGGCCCCAGGCGGGCGGAGCGGGCGCGCTCACGCCGACGGACGTCACGACCACGGCCGACGCGAATTCGATGCTCCAGGCGCGCGACCCCAACATCATCGAGGACGCCAACACGATCCGCGGGCTCCTGCAGCCCGTCTACTTCGACCTGGACCACTCCAACATTAAGGCTGAGGAGCGCGCCAAGCTGCAGGCGGCGAAGGACTACCTTGACAAGAATCCCCAGCAGCGGCTGCTGCTCGAGGGGCACTGCGACTGGCGCGGTACCGCGGAGTACAATCTCGGCCTCGGCGACCGCCGGGCCAACGACGCCAAGAAGTACCTGATCTCTATCGGGGTTTCGGCGGACAAGCTCGAGACCCTGTCAAAGGGCCTGGAGGAGGCGAAGAAGAACGCCGACGATGCGACGATGGCTAAGGACCGCCGCGACGACCTCGTGATCCTCAAGAAGCAGTAATACCCTTTAGGATACGCTTCGCGGTCTCGGTCCCCTTCCTCATGACCTCGAGGCTGAACCCCTCGTTCGGGGCGTGAAGGTTGTCCTCGGGCAGGAAGAGCCCGAGCATGACCGAGTCCAGGCCGGCCACGCGCTTGATCTCGGCGATGATGGGCACGCTGCCGCCCTCGCGCAGGTAGAGCGGCGGCCGCCCCCATACCGCCGTCACGGCGGCGTCCGTCGCGCGGAAGGCCCTCGCGAGGACCGGCGACTGGTCCTTGGGGGTGTTCGGGCGGCCGGGGGGGACGACAATGTAGGGGTCGCCCTGGTGCTGCTCGACGAAGTCGATCCTGACCCCCTTGGGCGCCCGCGATAGGATGGCCTCCTTCAGGAGGCGCTTGATCCTGGCCGGCTCCTGGTTCGGGACCAGCCGGCAGCTGATCTTCGCGAACGCCCTGCTCGGGATGACGGTCTTCGTCCCCTCGCCCTGGTAGCCGCCGCCGACCCCGTTGAACTCCAGGGTCGGCTGGAAGCGGATGGCCTCGAAGGGTGAAAACCCGGGAGGCGTGTAGAAGGCGTCGATCCCGAGGAAGTCCATGTAGGCCTTGCCGTCCCCGGGGAGCTTGGCGAGCTCCTTGCGTTCCCAGGGCTCGACGTCGAGGACGCCGTCGTAGAACCCGGGCACGTTGACGCGGCCGTCGGGGGTGTGGAGCGTGGCGCAGATCTCGGCCAGGGCCTGGATGGGGTTTCGCAGGACGCCGCCGTGGAGCCCCGAGTGCAGGTCGACCCGGGCGCCCGTCACGACCAGGTCCAGGAGCGCGAGACCGCGCAGCCCGCACGTGATCACGACCTGGTCCACGTTCGGCAGGGCGGTGTCCGAGAGGTAGACGAAGTCCGCCTGCCTCAGCCGGTCGGCATGTGTGGAGAGGAAGCCCTCGAAGCTCGGGCTTCCCATCTCCTCCTCCCCCTCGATAAGGAACGTGATCCGAAGCGGAAGCCCGGGGTTCTCCTCAAGGAGCGAGGCGACCGCGGCGATGTTGGCCATGAGCGGGCCCTTGTTGTCGGCCGCGCCGCGGCCGTAGATGCGGTTGCCTATGACGGTCGGCTCAAATGGCGGTGTCTTCCAGAGGCCGAGCGGGTCCGCGGGCTGCACGTCGTAGTGTCCGTAGATGACCACATGGGGCCAGGACGGGTCCCCGCCCCTGCTCGCCAGGATGATCGGATGCACGTCGGTCTTCACAACCTCGACCTCGAAGCCCATGGAGCCCAGGAGGCCGGAGACAAACCCCTGGGCTCCCCGCATCCCCTCCCCGAACGAGGGATCGGTCGAGACGCTGGGAAAGCGGATGAATTCCTTGAGCTTCTCGAGCGGGTCGAACATCGGCGCACCCTAGCCCGGGACCCGGGCGGCTGCAAAGCCAGAACGGCGCGCTCAGTGCCTGAAGTGGCGGATCCCCGTGAACACCATGGCGATGGAGCGCTCGTCGGCCGCCCTGATGACCTCGTCGTCGCGGATCGAGCCGCCGGGCTGGATGGCCGCGGTGGCCCCGGCGTCCGCGGCTGCAACGAGGCCGTCGGCAAACGGGAAAAGCGCCTCGCTCGCGACGGCCGAGCCCCTGAGGTCGAGGCCGGCGGCGCCGGCCTTCCAGACGGCTATCCGGGAGCTGTCCACGCGGGCCATCTGCCCCGCCCCGATGCCGAGCGTCTGCTCGCCCCGGCAGTACACGATCGCGTTCGACTTGACGTGCTTGCAGACCTTCCAGCCGAACATCATCGACTCCCATTCCTGGGGCGTCGGCTGGCGCTTGGTGACGACCTTGAAGGCCGCGGGGTCGCCGAGCGTCCGGTCCCGGTCCTGGACAAGGACGCCCCCGACCACC
Organism: Opitutaceae bacterium; assembly: GCA_035602635.1. GTDB lineage: Bacteria > Verrucomicrobiota > Verrucomicrobiia > Opitutales > Opitutaceae > Palsa-1447. Next base: position 5,207 of record DATNLY010000348.1, read on the forward strand.
GAGCGGATCTCCTGGAGCGAATCCGCGCCAATGCCCTCCTTTGCCACCATGAGGCGCAGGTTCTTCTTCCGGCCAAGCGCCGCGAGGGCCTCGGGGCTGAAGCGCGGGGCTATGATGACCTCCGTGAAGATGTCGGCGATCAGCGCCGCGAGCGCGCCGTCGAGCGTGCGGTTGACGATGATGATCCCCCCGAAGGGAGCCTGCCGGTCGGTGGCGTACGCCTTCTCCCAGGCCTCGGGAAGGGTCTCCGCGCTCCCGACGCCGCACGGGTTGGTGTGCTTGAGGATCGCGACCGTGGGCCGCTCGAACTCCCCGATCAGGTAGGTCGCCGAGCTGATGTCCAGGATGTTGTTGTAGCTCAGCTCCTTTCCCTGGAGCTGCTCATAGTGCTCGCGGAAGGTGCCGTAGAGGGAGGCCTTCTGGTGGGGGTTCTCCCCGTACCTGAGCGTCTGGGACCTGGCCCATGAGCGGCTGAGCGTGGCCGGGAAGCCCCCCAGCGCCGCGAGATCGGGCGCGGCCTCCTGCAGCTCGAGGTAGCGGGCGATCGCGGCGTCGTAGGCAGCCGTCCTCTGGAACACCTTGAGCGCAAGCCGGCGCCGCAGCGCCGCGAGGCCCGCCGGGTCTCCCGCCATCGCCAGGAGGACGGCGCCATAGTCGGCGGGATCCGAGACCACCGTGACGCTCTCGTGGTTCTTCGCGGCGCTTCGCAGCATCGACGGGCCCCCGATGTCGATGTTCTCGACCGCCTCCTCGAACTCCACCCCGGGCTTCGCCACCGTCTCCTCGAAGGGATACAGGTTCACGACAACGAGGTCTATGAGCTCAATCGCGTTCCTCTCGGCCTCGGCGAGGTGCTCGGCGCTGTCGCGCCGGGCGAGCAGGCCGCCGTGGATCTTCGGGTGGAGCGTCTTGACCCTGCCCCCCATGATCTCGGGAAACCCGGTGTGGCTCCCTACCTCCCTCACCGGCAGCCCATGGCCCGCGAGCATCTTCGAGGTGCCGCCCGTCGACAGGAGCGTGTACCCGTGGTCCCTGACGAGCGAGGCCGCGAATTCGGCGAGGCCGCGCTTGTCGCTGACGGAGATGAGGGCGAGCTTTCCCATGGGTTCGAAGGGGCGTTTGTGCGGGTCCGCGCGCCCAGCATCAAGCGGAAAGCCGCTTGCGATGCAACAGAAGCGGCGTCTCCTTGTGGCGTGCCCTGCAGCCCATCGCGCGAAGCGCCCGGCCTGACCGCCACCCTCGACAAGCTCGTCTACCACCACGGGGGCGCCAGCCTGCCCGAGGACAAGCCCCACGCCTTCGTCTACTACATCACGATCCGCAACGGCTCCGACAGGACGGTCACGCTCCTCGGCCGCAAGTGGGTGATCGAGTACGACGACGGCTCGAGCCAGGTGATCGAGGGCGACAAGATCGTCGGGGAGTCCCCTCGCCTGGCGCCCGGGGAGGAGTTCTCCTACAACAGCCACCACATCACGGGCCGAGATGCCCGCGTGCGGGGGGGCTTCCACGGTTCCGACGAGTCGGGGGCAAAGGTGCACGTGCTCATGGCGCCCTTCGACCTGACCATACCCCGGGGATGAGGAATTTGGCGCAGGCGGGGCCCGGTGCTTGAGTATTTCCGGCGCACGCCCCTAGATGGGCGCAACGAATGAAGCTGATTGATCTGAACCGCGATGGCGGCATTGGCGCCAACTCGCTGTTCATCCAGCTTGGCGACCTCAACATCCTTGTGGATTCCGGGCTGCACCCGAAGAAGGTGGGCCGCAGGGCGATCCCCGACCACGCGCCGCTGCGGGGCAAGAGCCTGGACCTGATCATCGTCACCCACTGCCACCTCGACCACATCGGGAGCCTCCCGGTCACGATGCGCGAGCACCCGAACGCAGCGGTCATCATGACGACCTCGAGCCGCATGCTGATCGAGCGCATGCTCCACAACTCGGCGAGCGTCATGCTGCGCCAGCGCGAGGATGAGGACATCCCGGACTACCCCCTGTTCACCCACGAGGATATCGACCGGCTCTCCCGTCGCCTGACGGGCGTGCCCTTCGGGCAGGCGAAGAAGTTCAAGAGCGGGCGCGACGAGGTCGAGGTCACGCTGCATCCCGCGGGCCACGTCGCCGGCGCCGCGGCGGCCGAGATCCGCCACAAGCACCGCTCCATCTTCTTCACGGGCGACGTCCTCTTCGAGAACCAGCGCACGCTCCCGGGCGCCAAGTTCCCGGCGGGCCACTTCGACACGCTCGTGACCGAGACCACCCGCGGCGCGACCGAGCGCAGCCCCGAGAAAACCCGCGGCACCGAGATGGCGCGCCTCATCGAGTCGATCAATTCCACGATCCAGCGCGGGGGCTCCTTCCTCATCCCCGTCTTCGCGCTCGGCCGCATGCAGGAGATCCTCTCGATCATCCACGACGCCCGGAAATTCCGGCGCCTCGTCGACTGCCCGATCTACGGCTCGGGCCTTGGGATGGACCTCGTGGACTACTTCGACGAGATCAGCCGCAAGACCCGGCACATCCAGTTCAACCGCGGCATCGTCAAGGACCTCAAGCTGCGCCCCCTGCCCCGCGCGCTCAAGCCCGGCGAGGACCCGAAGCAGAACGCCCTGTACATCATAAGCTCCGGCATGCTGGTCGAGCGCACGCCGAGCTACACGCTCGCCTCCGGCCTCCTGGGCAACGCCGGCAACACGATCGGATTTGTCGGGTACTGCGACCCCGAGACCCCGGGAGGCCAGCTGCTCGCGGCGAAGCCGGGGGACACCTTCCTCTTCGAGACGGCGCACGTGAAGACGAAGATCAAGGCCCGGGTCGAGCGGTTCGAGCTGAGCGGCCACGCCGACCGCGAGGAGCTCCTGCAGTTCGCCGTCCAGACGGGGGCGCGCAGCATCGTGCTCACCCACGGCGACCCGCCGGCGCGGGCCTGGTTCGCGCAGCAGCTTTCAACCCTCCTGCCCTCGACGAAGGTCGTGGACCCGGTCCCCCTCCAGCAGTACCTCGTGTGAGCGCCTAGCGGGACGAGACGAGGCCGGCCAGTCGGCGGGCCATCGCCGGGGAGCCGGCCACGTAGACGATGCTGTGCATCCCCAGGTCGAAGGTGCGGATCGGCAGCTGCTCGCCGTTCATGAAGAGGATCTCCCCTCCCGCGGCCCGAAGGAGCGCGATCGCCGCCGCCAGGTCCCAGATCTTCACGTTGAAGTCGACCGCGCCGCCGAACAGGCCCGCCGCCACGTAGGCCAGGTGGAGGGTCGCGCTCCCCAGGCCCCGG
>DATNLY010000351.1:0-3207 GCA_035602635.1 Opitutaceae bacterium
TGAGCTTCGACAGCCGCCGGATCCCCGTGGGCGGCCCGGCCCGCGAGGTGCTCGGCGAGCCGATCGATGTCCAGGGGCGCAGGTTCTCATACTCGGCCGCGACCATCGGCAACCCCCACTGCGTCATCCCGGTCGAGGATCTCTCGCCCGAGTTGGCGAGGCGCTACGGCCCCGACATCGAGGTCAACCCCCTCTTCCCGAACAGGACGAACGTCCAGTTCCTGAGGGTGCTGGACCGCTCGAACATACAGATCGAGATCTGGGAGCGCGGCGCCGGGTACACGCTCGCCTCCGGCAGCAGCTCGAGCGCGGCCGCCGCGGTCGCCCACAGGCTCGGCCTCGTAGACCGGTCGGTATCGGTCCGGATGCCCGGGGGCACGATCAAGATCGAGATCGGGGACGGCTTCTCGGTCCTTATGACGGGAACGGTCAACCGGGTCGCGGACGGCGAGCTCCACGCCGACCTCTTCAAGGTTTCCGTCTAGCGGACAATCCCGGTCAGTACTTGACGGCGCACCCGTACGCGCGGCTCGAGGCGACCGCGACCGGCTTTCCCGCCCTCAGGGAGTCGAGCGCGGCCCTCACGTAGTTGGTGGCCTGCGCGATGTCGGCCGGGTCCGCTGAGGGGATGCTGTCGATCGCCCCGGCGTAGGCCAGCGTGCCGTCGGCGGCTATGACGAACATGTGGGGCGTCGCCTTGGCCCCGTAGAGACGCCCCACCCGGCCGTCCTGGTCCCGCAGGTAGGCGGTGGGCGCGGCGCCCGTCGAGCTCAGCCACTGCGCCGCCTGCGCCGGGGCGAAATCCCCCTCCGCGCCGGGATGGCCTGAGTTTATCGCAAGCCACACGACCCCGCCCGCCGTGGCGTACTTCTGGAGGGAGGGCATGTTGCCGCTCAGGTAGTGCTTGCGCACGATCGGGCACTCGGGGTTCGTCCACTCGAGGACGACGGTCTTCCCGCGGTAGTCCGACAGCTTTCGCACCTGGCCGTTGATGTCGGTCAGGCTGAAATCGGGGGCGGGCTGGCCCACGGCGACGCCGGCAAGGGCAGCCGGGGAGGTGGCCGCGGCCAGGGCCGAGACCGCCAACAGGCCCAGGGTTCGAAATGCGGGAAAATTCATGGAGAGGAGGGGGTAAGGCGGGGAACGTACACCGGATCCGCCGTTCCCGCCAGCCGGTTTTGGCCGTTGCGCGCCTCGCCGCCCCCGGGCTTTACTGGGGACCCGCCGGCGCCCCGAAAAGGGCGCCCAGGCAGGCAATCCGCCCATGGACGAACCCAAATACGAGCTTCCCGCATGGCTGCCGTGGGCGACGACGGCGTGCCTGGCCGCCTTGGTCGCGTGCCTGGGCGAGCTCTGGGTCATCGAGAAGTCCCGGTCCGTGCTCCTCAGGGAGCAGGTGCAGCTCGCCGAGTCCGCGGCCAAGGCGGCGCTGAACCAGCTGGAGGCCGAGAGGATCCTGGACGCGAGGCAGCTCCAGAACCTGGGTGCGAGCGCAGTTCCCGGCAAGAGCCTCGAGGTCGCCGTCCTCCTGCCCTCCGTTCCCGGAAGCCCCGCGGTCGGCGTGGCGGTCGTGGATCCCGCGAGCGGCCGGGGCCAGCTGCGGCTCTTTGGCGATTTTGCCCAGCCTGACGCAAGGGACTACCAGCTGTGGATCGAGGGGCCGGGGCCGCCTCATCCCGCGCTCTGCGGCGCCTTTCATGTCGCGAAGGGCCGCGACGGGGCCGCATTCCCCATGAGGGTGCCGGCGATGGATCCCGGCAGCCGCCTCGTCCTCATAGACGGCCCAAGGGGCGCCGCCGGCTCGCTTGGGGAGGCCGAGGCCGGAGGCTCAATCATCCTTGCAAGCGCCCCCTACAACGGGAGAATTTCAGGCCGATGATCATCAAGCCGAAGGTCCGGGGATTCGTATGCGTGACAGCCCATCCGGCAGGATGCGCAGCCCATGTCGGCGAGTGGATAAGTTACGTGAAATCAAAGGGTTCAATAGCCAACGGTCCCCGCAAGGTCCTCGTGATTGGCGCGTCGACGGGCTACGGGCTGGCATCGCGCGTGACCGCCGCATTCGGCTCCGGGGCCGCCACGCTCGGGATCTTCTATGAGCGCCCCTCCGAGGAGGGGCGCACGGCGACGCCGGGCTGGTACAACTCGATCGCCTTCACGAGGGCCGCGCGCGCCGCCGGGCTCTACGCCGGCAACATCAACGGCGACGCGTTCTCGGACGCCATCAAGACCCAGGCCCTGGACATGATAAGGAGGGACCTTGGCCAGGTGGACCTCGTCGTCTACTCGCTCGCGTCGCCCAGGAGGGTGCACCCGAGGACGGGCGCCGTGCACAAGTCGGTCCTCAAGCCCGTGGGAACGACCTTCTCGAACAAGACCGTCGACACGGACAAGGGTGTCGTCAGCACGGTGACGATCGAGCCCGCGAGCCCCCAGGAGATCGCCGACACCGTGGCGGTCATGGGCGGGGAGGACTGGGAGATGTGGATGGGGGCCCTTGCCGACGCCAAGCTCCTCGCCCCGGGCGCCCAGTCCGTGGCCTACTCCTACATCGGACCCGAGGTCACATGGGACATCTACAAGAACGGCACGATCGGGCTCGCGAAGAACGACCTCGAGCGCGCCGCCAGGCAAATCGACTCGCTCCTCAAGCTGAACGGCGGCGGCAGGGCATTCATCTCCGTCAACAAGGCGCTCGTCACCCAGGCAAGCTCGGCGATCCCCGTCGTCCCGCTCTACATCTCGATCCTCTACAAGGTCATGAAGGCCAATGGGACCCACGAGGGCTGCATCGAGCAGATGCAGCGCCTATTCGCGACCCAGCTCTACGCCCCGTCGGGGCCGAGGTGCGACGAGGCGGGGCGAGTCCGCGTGGACAACCTCGAGATGACGCCCGAGGTCCAGGCCTCCGTCGCAAGGACGTGGCCCGGCGTCACGACAGAGAACCTCGCGGCCCTGACCGACATCGCGGGATACCGGAGCGAGTTCCTGAAGCTCTTCGGGTTCGGCCTGGCGGGCATCGACTACGCTGCGGAGGTCGAGCCGCACGTGCCGATGCCCTGAGCGCCCGCCTCAGTCCCCGAATCCGTCCACGCTCGCCGAGCGCCCGTTGTCGCGGGGCCCGAGGCCCAGGATGAAGGGGGCCGCCCTCTTCGCCCAATCGCCGGCCTTCGGGTACGAGGCCGCCCCCTCCGAGAAGCACGTGCG
>DATNLY010000356.1:0-4285 GCA_035602635.1 Opitutaceae bacterium
TGCACGTAGCCGAGTATGGTCACCCGGGCCTCGAGCCCCGTGAGCCCCTCCAGCTGCTTGGCAAGGCGCATCGTGTTGCCGGTGTGCTCGGCCTCGAGCTCGGCAAGGCGCAGCTTCGCGTACTCCCTCTCCTCGGGGGCCCGCGCCCGCTCCCTGCGCCGCCCGGCGGCCAGCAACGCGGCGGAGTCCTCAAGGGACCTCGCGCCCTCGGCGACCGCGATGATGCTGAAATTCGTGCCCAGCTTCGAGCGCCTGCGCACGGCGGCCGCGATCTTCTCGAGGTCGTAGGGAATCTCGGGCACCAGGATCACGTCCGCGCCCCCCGCGAGGCCCGCGCCGAGCGTCAGCCAGCCGGCCTTGTGGCCCATGATCTCGGTGATGATGATCCGGTGGTGGCTGTGCGCCGTGCTGTGCAGCCGGTCGATCGCCTCCGTGGCGATGCCGAGCGCCGTGTCGAACCCTATGGTCGAGTCCGTGAGGGCAACGTCATTGTCGATTGTCTTAGGCAGCGTCACGATCCTCAGGCCCTTCTCCGCCAGCCGCATGGCGTTCTTGTGGGTGCCGCCCCCCCCGATGCAGACCAGGGCGTCGAGCCGGTGCCTCCGGTAGGTCCTTGCGATCTGCGCGGTCATGTCGCGCTCGACGCCGTCAACGACCATGCGGTGGACCTTGTCCCGGCTCGTCCCAAGCACGGTGCCCCCGATCGTCAGGATGCCGCTCAGGTCGTTCTTGGTCAGGCGCACGAACCTGTCCTGGGCCAGGCCCAGGTAGCCGTCCCGGAAGCCGATGATCTCCCAGCCGTATTTTCCTATGGCGGTCTTGCCGACCGCGCGAATCGCCGCGTTGAGGCCCGGGCTGTCCCCGCCCGCCGTCAGGATTCCGATGCGCTTAATCCTCCTCATCGGCGGTCGGGCGCATTCGTGTGTCGCGGGTTCATTGGGGCAATCCTAGCCTCGGGCCTCCACCTTGACTGCGCGAGAGTTGGCGTAAAGCGCGCAAAAATTGCTGGCGCCGGCGGATGCGCTGATCGGGCGGCCCCACGGCGGACCTCGGGGTGCGAGGAACGCGGTCCACGACACCCGGAACCATTAAGGAAATTCATACCCGGCGCCGCGGATCGGAATCCCGCGGGCCGCCCTGGCGGCCGAACCTATTTTGGACAAGGTGCTTACGAGAAGCGCATCCCCGCCAGGGCGATCGGGGTCCATCAAAAGATGCCCAGCCTATGCCAATAAGTGCGCAGAAGAAAACGCCCGCTTTGCCTATCCTTTGCCAGCGTGAGAGCCGACACCATCAAGCACGACAGGAAGAGCGCCGCGGCCCGCGTGATGAAGCATGCCAGCGGGGACAAGCGCTTCAAGATCCTCGAGGCGCACATTAGGAAGTTCCAGGGCCGCCAGGACGCCCTGATCGAGGTCCTGCACAAGGCCCAGGAGCTCTTCGGGTTCCTTGAGGACGACCTCCTGCTGTTCGTGGCGTACCAGCTCAAGCTCCCGCCGAGCCGCGTCTACGGCGTGGCTACCTTCTACCATTTCTTCACCCTGAAGCCGCAGGGCGCGCACACCTGCGTCGTCTGCCTCGGCACCGCGTGCTACGTCCGCGGCTCGGACAAGGTGCTCGCGGCGATCGAGGCGGAGTCGAAGATCAAGGCCGGCGAGACGACCGGGGACAGGCAGCTCTCGCTCCTGACGGCGCGCTGCATCGGGGCCTGCGGCCTCGCGCCCGCCGTCGTCTACGACGGCTCGGTCACCCCCCACCAGACGCCGGAGTCGGCGCTGGCCCGGGTAAGAGAATGGCTTCCCCATGGTAATTGACGACCTGAACGCGATCGCCGAGAAGGAGCGCGCCTCCCGCAAGAAGAGCGTCATCCGCTGCTGCATGGCGGCCGGCTGCATGTCGTCCCACTCGGACGACGTCAAGGCCGCCCTGGAGAAGGCCGTGCGCGAGGCGGGCCTCGCCGACGAGGTCGAGGTGCGCGGCGTGGGATGCATGCGCCTCTGCTGCGAGGGACCGCTCGTCAGCGTTGAGCCCGGCGGCAGGCTGTATGAGCAGGTCGCGCCGGGCGACGCCCCGGCCCTTGTCGCGAGCGCCCAGGGCAAGGAGGCCAAGGGCATAAAGCGCGGGGACCCCGACCACCCGTTTTTCCGGAAGCAGCTCTCCATCGTGCTTGCCAACAGCGGCCAGATCGACCCCGAGCGGATCGAGTCGTACATCGAGGCCGAGGGCTACCGCAGCCTGCACGCTGTGCTGCGCGAGATGACCCCGCAGGAGGTGGTCGAGACCATCGTGAGGAGCGGGCTGCGCGGGCGCGGCGGCGCCGGCTACCCGACAGGGCTGAAGTGGGCCACGGTGGCCAAGACCCCGGGCGCCCAGAAATACGTCGTCTGCAACGCGGACGAGGGCGACCCCGGGGCCTTCATGGACCGCAGCGTCCTCGAGAGCGACCCCCACAGCATGCTCGAGGGGATGGCCATCGCGGGCTACGCCGTCGGGGCGAACCAGGGCTTCATCTACATCCGCGCCGAGTACCCCCTGGCGATCAAGCGGCTCCAGGTGGCGATCAAGCAGGCCAAGCAGATCGGGCTCCTCGGCAGCGGCATCTTCGAGTCGCCGTTCAATTTCACGGTGGACATCCGCATCGGCGCGGGGGCGTACGTCTGCGGCGAGGAGACCGCCCTCATCGCCTCCATCGAGGGCAGGCGCGGGACCCCGCGGCCCCGCCCGCCCTACCCCGCCGAGAGCGGGCTGTGGGAGTGCCCGACATTGATCAACAACGTCGAGACCTTCGCGAACATCGCCCCGATCATCCGCCGCGGGGCCGAGTGGTTTGCCGCCATCGGCACCGCCAAGAGCAAGGGCACCAAGGTCTTCGCGCTCGCCGGCAAGATCGTGAACACGGGGCTGATCGAGGTTCCGATGGGCACGCCGCTGCGCCAGATAGTCGAGGAGATGGGCGGGGGGGCGCCGGGGGGCGCCAAGATCAAGGCCGTGCAGACGGGCGGGCCCTCGGGCGGGTGCATACCCGCGCACGAGCTCGACAATCCCGTGGACTACGAGTCGCTCACCCGGCTCGGGTCGATCATGGGCTCCGGGGGCATGATCGTGATGGACGAGATGACCCGCATGCCGGAGGTGGCCAGGTATTTCATGGAATTCTGCATGGACGAGTCGTGCGGCAAGTGCATCCCCTGCCGCGCGGGAACGGTGCAGATGCACCGGCTGCTCGACAGGATCGTCAAGCGCGAGGGAACCCCGGCCGACCTGGCGAGGCTGGAGCAGCTGTGCGACATGGTGGCGCGCACCAGCCTCTGCGGCCTCGGTCAGAACGCGCCGAACCCCGTCCTGAGCACCCTGCGGTTCTTCCGCAACGAGTACCTCGAACTGCTGCGCCCGGACTCCGACGAGCGGGCGGGCGCCCTGGCGGGCCACTCCCCGGGCAAGAATGCGGAGGCTTCGTGATCCCCATGGCGGCCAAGACCCTCACCATCGACGGCAGGCAGGTCAGCGCAAAGGACGGCGCCTCCATTCTGGACGCCGCGTCCGAGGCCGGCATCACGATACCGACCCTCTGCCACCTGAACGGGCTGAACGACGTCGGGGCGTGCAGGATGTGCCTGGTCGAGGTGGCCGGCGTCCCGAAGCTGCTTCCGGCGTGCACGACCCGGGTCGCGGAGGGCATGGACGTCAGCACGGACACCGAGCGCCTCAGGGGCTATCGCCGGATGACGCTCGAGCTCCTCTTTGCGGAGCGCAACCACGTCTGCTCCGTGTGCGTATCCAACAACAGCTGCGAGCTGCAGGCGCTGGCATGGCAGCACGGGCTGGACCATGTGCGCTACGAATACTCCTTCCCGAGGTGGGGCGTCGACGCCAGCCACCCGCTCTTCGGCCTGGACCACAACCGGTGCATCCTGTGCACGCGCTGCGTGCGCGTGTGCATCGACATCGAGGGGGCCGGCACCAAGAACATCGCCGGCCGGGGCGCAAAGGCCCGCATCATCGACGACTTGAACCAGCCCTGGGGCGACTCCGACACCTGCACCTCCTGCGGCAAGTGCGTCCAGGCTTGCCCCACGGGGGCCCTCTTCAACCGCGGCTCCACCGTGGCCGAGATGTCCCACGACCGCTCCAAGCTCGAATTCATCGTCAACGCACGGGAGAAGAAGCAATGGATCGTCTAAAGATAGCCACAGTCTGGCTCGGCGGCTGCGCCGGCTGCCACATGTCGTTCCTCGACATGGACGAGTTCCTCATAGACCTGGCGGGGAAGGTCGACATCGTCTAC
>DATNLY010000355.1:0-5744 GCA_035602635.1 Opitutaceae bacterium
GAGGCTTGTCTCCGGGTACAGCCGCGCGGACGGGGGCTGGGGCGCGGAGCACAAGTACCTGGACCCGGACAACGTCGAGTATTGCCTGCGCGCGGCGGCCCGCGGCGACACTGAGGCGGCGGCGATCGCGCGCGACATGCTCCGGCTGCAGCGCCAGCTGTTCGATCCGGCCTGGGGCGGCGTCTACCAGTACTCGGCCGCAGGCGACTGGGTTCATCCCCACTTTGAGAAGATCATGGCGGTCCAGGCGGACAATCTTCGCATCTACTCGATGGCCGCCAACCTGTGGCCCGCCTGGGGGTACCAGGGGGCCGGTGGCGAGATCGCGAGGTACCTGTCGGCTTTCCTTAAGGGCCCCGACGGCGCGTTCTACACGAGCCAGGACGCCGACCTCGTGCCCGGCGAGCATTCCGCGGAGTACTTCGCCCTCGCCGACGGCGGCAGGCGCGCGCGGGGGGTGCCGCGTATCGACACGCATCGCTATTCGCGGGAGAACGGGTGGGCGATCTCGGCCCTCTGCGCCCTCTCGGGCGCGACCGGGGACCCGGCGGAGCTTGCCGACGCCGTGCGGGCCGCCGACTGGGTGCTCGCCCACCGGGCGCTTGGAGGCGGCGGATTCAGGCACGACGAGGTCGACGCCGCGGGCCCGTTCCTGGGAGACAGCCTGGCGATGGGATCGGCGTTCCTAACGCTTTACCAGGCGACGGGAGAGACGGCATGGCTTTCCCGGGCCGAGGGGGCGGCCGACTTCATCGGAGCGCACTTCGGCCGCGGGGCCGAGCCGGGATATGCGACGTCCGACACGGCCGTCGCCTCGTTTCCAAGGCCGCGGCCCGAGTTTGACGAATCGGTGGCCCTTGCACGCTTCGCCGTTTTGCTTGGACGGGCGACAGGGCGCCCGTCCGACCGCGCCATGGCGGAGTCCTCGCTCCGATGGGCTCTTTCGCCGGAGACGGTGAGGGCGCGCGGCGCGTACGTCGGCGGGCTCCTCCTCGCGGCCGAGGAGTTTCGCGCCGAGCCGCTGCACGTCACCGTCGTAGGCCGGAAGGATGATCCATCGGCGCGGGCGCTGTTTGCGGCGGCGCAGCGCGCGCCGACCTCCTACCGGCTGCTCGAGTGGTGGGACCGGCGGGAGGGGCCGCCGCCGCGCAATGAGTCCATCTTTCCGGACCTCGACCGTTCCGCCGCGTACCTGTGCGCAAACGGCGCATGCTCATCGCCGATCTACGACAGCGAGGTTCTCTCAAGGAGGCTGGAGAAGGCGGTTGCGGCCTCGGGGCGCTAGCGGCGGGAGCCGGCCCAGCCGGATTTTGACAAACAGCGAATTTGTCCCCATTCGTCGTCCGGGCTTTCGGCAATTCGCAGGCACGTGAACGCTGGCGTGCTCCCTTCTGCGGATGGCAGTCGCCCGGAATGAAATCCACCCGATCGAATTGGCGGTTCCGAGGCGCCGGCCCCGGCCTTGTCTGCCTTGGCCTCCTCGCGGCGGGATGCTCCACCTACCGCGCCATGCCGCTCGACGGGGCCTCCGCCGGGCCCGGGCCGGGCGGCCCTGCCACGGATTCGGTCAGGATCGCCGCCGCGCAGCTCCATCATCCCCTCCTTGCGCCGATGGTGATCGATGGAAAGGGGGGCTTCACCCCCGAGGAGGTGGCCGCGATCGTGGCTGTCGTCGACCCCGGGCTTCGCGCACTTCGCGACCAGCGCGGGGTCGCCGAGGCCCAGGTGATCCAGGCGGGGATCCTGCCAAATCCGCAGCTGGGCTATTCGGTCGACTGGCCGCACGGGACCTACAGCCCGGCGGTCGTCGCGGGCCGGAGCCTGGGCCTGAGCTGGGAGGTGACGTCCCTGTTGAGCCACGGCGACCAGGTTGCCTCGGCGAGGGCCGGCGCCTCGGCTGTCGATCTGTCCGTCGCCTGGCAGGAGTGGCTTGCGGCGCAGGAGGCCCGCATGCGCGCCTACCGGATACTCTCGCTTGAGCGCCGGGTTCCCCTGGCGCGGACGATCGAGGACGGCCTTGCCGACACGCTTTCGCTGACAAGGAAGGCGGTGACACTCCGACTGAGGACCACCACGGACCTGACCTCGGCGGCCGAGGCGTGGAGCCAGTCCCAGGACGCGCGCTTTGAGCTGGAGCGCCAGCTCGCCGCGGAGCGTGCCGCCCTCAATCTTTCGCTGGGAATGGCGCCTGGCGACCGCGTTCCCCTCAGGGTCGCCAACGGGCGCCCGCAGTCGGGGCCGGATTCAACTCCCGATGCCGGAGCCCTGCTAAAGGATATCGAGGAGCGCCGGCTGGACCTGGTCGCGCTCCGCTACGGATATGAGAGCGAGGAGGCGTCCCTGAGGGCCGCGGTGATGGCGCAATTCCCAAAGATCGGGCTGAGCGTCAACAAGGCGAACGACACGACGCCGATCTATACCCGGGGAGTCGGGGTGACCCTGGACCTTCCGGTCTTCGACAGAAACCAGGGCCAGATCGCCCTGGGCAGGGCGACGCGCCAGCAGCTCTTTGACGAATACTCAGCGCGGGTGGCGGAGGCGCGCTCCCAGGTCCTGCAGGCCCTTGAGAACCTTGGCATCGCCCGCTCCCAGCTCGCGACCGCAGACTCCTCAATTCCCGACCTCGAGCGCCTGGTCTCCTCGTATGAGAACGCGAGAAAAAGCGGCAATGCCGACGAATTCGCGTACCGGGACGCGCGCGCCGCGCTGGCGACCCGGCAGATCGAGCGGGAGATGCTCAGCCAGCAGGTGCTTGAGCTTGAGGTTGCTCTTGAGATTGCAACGGGCCGGCCTTCACTGGACGGCGGCCCTTCCCGCGACCCGCTATGAAAAAAGTCCTCTATGCACTGATGATCGTGGGGCTTGCGGTCGGCGTCTGGGAATGGGTCAGGCGGGGCGCGGAAAGCGGCCCCGACGACGCGAAGCCCGTCGCGCAGGTCCAGGTCGCTCCCCTGAGAACTGGGCCCATCGTCGACTCGCTCCGGGTATTCGGGCTGGTTGAACCGGCTCCGTCCGGCTCCCGGACGGTGGTGCTCGCCTACGACGCCGTTGTCGGGAGGATCGCCATATCGCCTGGCGCGTATGTCTCCAAGGGTGATCTTCTCATGGAGGTTGAGGCGACGCCCGACGCAATGCTGGCAATGGACTCGGCGAAGAGCAGCGCAAGGGTGGCGCAGGCGGAACTCGCCGCCGCCCGTCAGCGCTACGATCTCAGGCTCGCGACGGCCCAGGAGGTACTCGTTGCCGAGCAGGCCGCCGGGGACGCGGCCCAGAGGCTCGGCAGCCTTGAAGCCCGCGGACAGGCGGGTGACGGCCGCGTGACCGCCCCGGGTTCGGGGATCGTGACCCGCCTTGATGCCCAGCCGGGAACCGTCATTGCCGCCGGCACACCGCTTGTGACCATCGCCGAGTCCGGCCAGCTCGAGGCGCACTTTGCCGCCGAGGCCGCGGATGTGGGCCGGATCCGGGCCGGGCAGGCCGTGACGGTCACCCCCGTGGACCGGCCCGAAAACCCGGCCTCAAGCGGAGCAATCCGGTCGGTTGGGGCATCCGTCGACCCCGTTTCGGGTGCCGTCGATTTGCGGGCAACGCTCGCGGCGGGGACAACGTGGTTCGCCGGCGAGCACGTGCAGGGAGCCATCCACCTCGTTGAGAAAACGGCGCTTGTCGCCCCGCGGTCCGCCGTGCTGCCGCAGGACGGCCAGCAGGTCCTTTTCACTGTGCGGGACAGCAAGGCCGTCCGGCACATTGTCAAAGCCGGCATCTCGACGGACGACCTTGTCGAGGTCATTTCCGGCGACCTGCGCGCCGGCGACAGCGCGGTCGTCGTCGGAAACTATGAGCTTGAGGACGGGATGGACGTCCAGGTTTCCCCGGGAGATCCCAAGGGTGAGGTGCCACCCGGTCCGGAGAAGGCGCCGTGAATCTTTCCGACTGGATGCAGGCTCATCGGAGCTCTGTGCTGTGCCTTCTTGCGCTCCTGGTTGCGGGCGGCCTCGCCGCGGCCATCTCGCTTCCTGTCGCCCTCTTTCCCCGTGTCGAGTTTCCGCGGATAAGGATCAGCATTGATTCGGGCGACCGGCCGGCCGAGAGGATGGCGGTCGAGGTGACGACGCCCGTTGAGGAGGCGATCCGGTCGGTCCAGGGCCTGCAGAGCATCCGTTCGACGACCAGCCGGGGCAGCTGCGACATCTCGGTCAACTTCAACTGGGGCGCCGACATGGTGTCGGCGATGCTCCAGGTCGAATCCGCGATCAACCGCGTCCTGGGCTCGCTGCCCGCGGACACGACCTTCGACGTCAGGCGCATGGATCCGACCGTGTTTCCCAGCCTCGCGTACTCGCTGACGTCGGACCACCTCACGCCCGTGCGCCTGCGCGACATCGCCTATTACCAGCTGCGCCCGCTCCTCTCGACGGTGCCGGGCGTGGCGAAGGTCAACGTGCAGGGGGGGCTCGAGGCGGAGTACCATGTCGTCGTCGACCCGGCCCGCCTCGAGGCCCACGGGCTGGAGCTTGCCGACATCAGCAGGGCCCTCTCGGCCGCGAACACAATCAGGGCGGTGGGCCGCCTTGAGGACCACGACAAGCTCTATCTCGCCGTCGTCGACAGCCGCCTGCCGGACGCGGACGCCATCGGGCGGGTTGTCCTGCAAAAGGGCGCGACGGGGATCCTCCGGGTTGCCGACATTGCCAAGGTGGAGCTCTCGACGGCGCCCCAGTGGACGCGGGTCACCGCGGACGGCCACGACGCGGTGATTGTCGAGGTCTACCAGCAGCCCGACGGGAACACGGTCCAGATTGCCAATGACGCGCGCGAGACGATCAGGCAGTACTCCGCGCGGTTTCCCGGCGACCTGAGGATAGCGAACTGGTACGACCAGAGCGAGCTGATCGTCGACGCGGCCGCGAGCGTCCGCGACGCCGTCTTCATCGGCATCTGCCTGGCGGGCGGCGTGCTGATGCTATTCCTCCGCAACGGGAAGGTGACCCTGATCGCCGTCGCCTGCGTGCCCGCGGTCCTCGCCGCGACCGTGCTGGTCCTGAAGCTGATCCACGGGAGCTTCAACATCATGACCCTCGGGGGGATGGCCGCGGCGGTCGGCCTGATCATTGACGACGCGATCGTGATGGTGGAGCACGTGGTCCGGCGGCTGCGCGGGCGAACGGGGGACCACAGGGTCGTCGTCTGGTCCGCGGCCGCGGAGTTCACCCGCCCCCTGGTGGCCTCCTCGCTCTCCACCATCATCATCTTTGCGCCGCTTGCGTTCCTCACCGGGGTGACCGGCGGGTTCTTCAAGGCCCTCTCCACGGCAATGGCCGCGAGCCTTGCGATTTCATTTCTCGTAGCATGGCTCGCTGTCCCGATCCTGGCGGACCGCTTTCTCGGGGAGAAAGGTGCAGGCCAGATGGACGGCGGCCGGCTGACCGAGCGGGTGCACGGCGCATACTCGAGGCTCCTCCATTTGCTTATCGGCCGGCCCTGGCTGGTGCTGGTCGGCGTGGTGCCGCTGCTTATCCTGGCATGGCTCGGCTACAGCAACGTGGGGACCGGATTCATGCCCTCGATGGACGAGGGCGGCTTCATCCTAGACTACCGCGCCGACCCGGGCACGTCCCTCAGCGAGACGGATCGTCTTCTCAGGCAGGTTGAGGCCATATTGCGGAGCACCCCGGAGGTGCAGACCTATTCGCGCCGGACGGGACTTCAGCTCGGCGGCGGCCTGACCGAGGTCAATGAGGGTG
>DATNLY010000049.1:0-4390 GCA_035602635.1 Opitutaceae bacterium
GTCCCTCTCGACCTACGACACCAATTTCAAGATGAACCCGCCGCTGAGGACGGAGGCGGACCGCCTGGCGATCATAGCCGGGCTCCGGGACGGCACGATCGACTGCATAGCGACGGACCACGCCCCGCACACGGACTACGAGAAGGACAAGGAGTTCGACTACGCTCCGAACGGCGTCATCGGCCTGGAGACGGCCCTCGCCGTCGTGCTCGAGGTCCTCGTCGGCAAGGGCAAGTTCAAGCTGCCGCACGCGATCGACCTTATGACGCGCAGGCCCGCCCGCCTCCTGGGCCTGCCGGCGGGCACGCTGGAACCCGGGGCGGCCGCCGACATCTGCATCTTCGACCCGAACGAGAAGTGGACCTACGACTCAAAGGCCGGCCAGAGCAAGTCGAGCAATTCGCCGTGGAACGGGAGGACGCTGCGGGGCCGCGTCAGGAACACGATCGTTGACGGCCGGATGGTGTTCCCGCCCGCGGCATCGTGATCCAGGCCGACGAGATGACGTGGGCCCAGTGGGCCACCGTGGCGTTTGAGATCGCGATCCACGCCGCCGGCCTCGCCCTCTTCCTGTGGCTTGTGTTCAGCAGGAGGGCGCGCGCCATGCCGAAGTCGCTCCTGCCCGAGTGGAACATACCGGCCGTCGACTTCGGGATTTTCCTGTGCTCCGGGCTCATGGGGGCGGCGGTCGCGAACGCGGTCGCCGGATCCATCCTGCACTGGGTCCATCCCACCATTGACGCCTCCGTCGTGGCGGCGTCGGCCGCGATGGAGGGAGGGTTCCTCCTCGGCATGCTGTGCTTCCACGCGGTGTACCGCCGCGCCGGCCGCGACGCGCCGGCCGCGACGCGGATCGGCGCGGGCCTGCGGGGCGGCTTCCTCACCTTCCTCGTCGCGATGCCGTTCGTGACCGGGATCAACCTCTGCTGGGGCCAGTTCCTCACCCGCATGGGCCTGCCTGACGAGAAGCAGGAGCTCGTGAGCATCCTGGAAAACACCCATTCCGTCGTCCTGCAGGGCCTGTTCGTGCTCGTCGCCACCCTGCTTGTCCCGGCCGCCGAGGAGGTTCTTTTCCGCGGCGGGCTGTTCCGATACCTGAGGACCCGGATCCCCCGCTGGGCCGCCGTCGCGTCCACCTCGGTCGTCTTCGGCGCGCTCCATGTGCAGTGGTCGGACCACATGGGCGGGCTCCCGAGCCTCCTTCCCCTGATCGTCCTTGCGGCCGTCTTCTGCGTCGCCTACGAGCGCACTGGCTCGATCGCGACGCCCATCGTAGCCCACGCGCTGTTCAACCTCAACATGATCGTCCTTGTCATCGGCGGGTTCGGGTCATGAGCGCCTCGCGGCTTTTCTCCGGTACCCTGGGGGGATCGGTCTCCTCCATCGGAGAGGAGGGCCTCATCCGGTCGATTCGCCGCTGGCTCGGGCGCGCCTCGCCGCCGGCGCCTGCGGGGATCGGGGACGACTGCGCGGTGCTTCCGCCCGCGCGGGGCCGCGGGCTCCTGACGGTCGACGCGGTGGTCCGCGGCGTCCATTTCACGGACCGGACGCCGCCGCGCGAGGTGGGAGCGAAGCTTTTCAAGCGCAACCTGAGCGACATCGCCGCTATGGGCGGTAGGCCGCGGGCGGCCGTGGTCGCCCTAGCGCTCGACGGCCGGGTCTCCCTCGCGTGGCTTGGGCAATTCTACAGGGGAATGGCGAGGGAGGGCCTGCGCCACGGCGTCCCGGTGGTCGGGGGCGACGTCACGCGCCTCGACGGCTCGTTCGTGGCCACGCTGGCTCTCACAGGGGAGGCCGCCGGCCGTATCCTGACCCGCGCGGGCTCCCGGGCGGGCGACTGGATCTACGTGACAGGCTCGCTCGGCCGCAGCCTTCCCACGGGGCACCACCTTCGCTTCGCGCCAAGGCTCGCCGAGGGGAGATGGCTCGCCGGGCGGGCCGAGGTCCGCGCCATGCTGGACATTAGCGACGGCCTGGCGAAGGACGTGAACTCGCTCGCGCCGCGCGGCGTGTTCCCGGCCCTGCTTGCCGCGAGGCTCCCGCGGCGGGAGGGGGCGACGGTGCGCGGGGCCCTATGCGACGGCGAGGACTACGAGCTCGTCCTTGGCGTGGCTTCCGGCGCCGACCGCCCCGCCCTTGAGCGCGCATGGCGGCGCGCATTCCCTCGGACCCGCCTCACCTGCGTCGGGAGGTTCGTCCGCACCGGCCGGGTCCCGCCCGGCGCAATCGCCCTCGCGAATTACCGTGGCTACGAGCATCACCGATAGGCTGCGCCTCGGCGTATCGACGGCGACTCCCGAGGAGACCCGCTCGGTCGCCGCAGAGTGGGCCGCGACGCTCCCTGCCGACGCCACGGTCGCGCTGCACGGCGACCTTGGCGCCGGAAAGACGACATGGGTCCAGGGCCTCGCCGCGGGCTTCGGGATCAATGAGCCCGTGACAAGCCCCACCTTCAACCTCTACGCGCTCCACCAGGGGCCGCAGCGCATGCTAGCGCACCTGGATGCCTACCGCCTCGAGTCCCCCGAGGAGGCCGAGGCCCTCATGCTCGAGGAATTCCTCGTCAGTCCTTGGTGCCTCGCGGTGGAGTGGCCCGAGAGGCTGGCCGGATGGATATCCCCGGAAGCGTGGCACCTGGACCTCGACATCGCGGCCGACGGGCGGCACACGATCCGGCTGCGTTAGTCCGGACCCTGCGCAATACGGGCGTCCTTGCCGGACGCAATGACCCTGCCCCACGCCGGTCTTTTGACAGCGGCCGCCGCATCCCACGTCCCGGACGGCCCCGTCAAGAGATAACCCGTTGGCCGCGAGCACCAAATGGATTGACAAGAGGCGCATGAAACCACGCTTTTTTCACCCATGCCCCAGCCTTCCCCCTCCCCGCCGACGAATCCTCACAAGACAAAGGGGAAGCGACCGCGGGGAAGTCGCGGACCCGCCCACTCGCTTCTTGCGGCCGCCGCGTTCTTCCTCGCGGCGGCATTCCCTCCCTCGGCATTTTCCCAGGGAACATGGACCCAGCTGGCCCATCCCGCGCCGTTTCCCATCTGCCAGATGCTCCTGCTCTCGGACGGAACGGTCATGGGCCTGACCGACACCCCGCCAACCGGCGGCGGGACGTTTTCCACCGCCTCGAATATCTGGTTTCGTCTGACCCCGGATAGTCATGGAAGCTACGTCAACGGCACGTGGGGCATCATGGCCGCGATGAACGACCCCCGGCTCTATTTTGCCTCCCAGGTGCTCCAGGATGGGCGAGTTTTTGTGGCCGGAGGGGAGTACGGCGCCGGAGGAACGGGAGCTGAAGTCTACGATCCCACGGTCAATGCCTGGACGCGGGTTGCCAGCCCTTCGGGAGTGTCGAGCTACTCGGATTGCATCTCCGAGATGCTCCCTGACGGAACGGTCCTGGTTTCGCCGGTGTCCGGCGAGGCCGTGACCTTCAATCCCTTCACCAATTCGATTTCCGCGGCGCCCACGCCGCTTCGCAACCAGGATGAGGCGAGCTGGGTAAAGCTGCCGGACAACAGCATATTGACGAACGACGCGGATTCCACCCTTTCCGAGCGCTACATCCCCTCGATGAGCCAGTGGATCAATGACGGCACCCTCCCGGTGGCTCTCTGGGACACCAACGACGGCGAGATAGGTCCCGGAATCCTGTTGCCGAACGGAAAGGCCCTCTTTCTGGGCGCCACGGGCAACACCGCCCTGTACACCCCGTCAGGCAACACGACCCCTGGAACATGGACGGCGGGTCCGGTCATTCCAGGCGTACAGGGAACGCCCGACGATCCTGCAGCACTCCTGGTCACCGGCAACGCCCTTTGCGCGGTGACGCAGGTGCCGCCGTCGAAGGCCAATTATCCCAACGGGACAAGTTTCCTTGAATACGACCCGATCGCAAATTCCTTCAACGCGGAGGGCTCGCCGACGGGCTTCCTGGCCACCTGGCCGAGCTATACGTGCAGGTTCCTGGCCCTGCCTGATGGCACCGTGCTCTTTGCGTACTCCACGGGCACCCTCTTTGTCTACAAGCCCTCCGGGTCGCCCCTGGCGGCGGCGAAGCCGACCATCACCTCCATCACCCAGAATAATGACGGCTCCTACCTCCTGACCGGCACGCTGCTGAACGGCATATCCGAGGGGGCGGAATACGGCGACGATTCGCAGATGTCGACAAACCGCCCGCTCGTGCGCCTTACTGATGCCGGCGGAAACGTTTCCTACGCCCGCACCTACAACTGGAGCAGCACGGGGGTTGCCACCGGCATTACTCCCCTGACCACCGAGTTCGCCAAGCCCCCCAACGGGACCTACTCCGTCGCGGTCGTTGCCAACGGCGTAGCCTCGGCCGCCGCCAACCTCACGGTCGTCAACCCCACCA
>DATNLY010000056.1:0-4028 GCA_035602635.1 Opitutaceae bacterium
TCGCGCCCCTGCGCAGTCAGGTACCGGACGGAGTCCTCGATCATCGCGAGGTTCTCCTCAGGGGTCGTCCGCAGTATCTCGGTCACGTGGAGAAGCCACGTCTTGCCGACGAGTGTGAGGACCGGCATGGCGCTCTCGAGAAGCGTGCGCAGCTGGGGGTCGGAGTCCGCCTTGGACCCGGCCCTTCGCGTCGACCCGAACGCCGCCATCTTCGCGTGCTTCAGCTTGAGGCCCTTGGCCTCGGCGAAGAACGAGATGTCCCGCGGGTTGGACCCGGGGTATCCCCCCTCGATGTAATCGATCCCGAACTGGTCCAGGCGCTCGGCGATGAGCAGCTTGTCCGCGACCGAAAAGCTGATCCCCTCCCCCTGCGTCCCGTCGCGGAGGGTGGTGTCGTAGATCCGTACTTTGGAGGATGGCATGGGCGTTGGGCCCTCAGACGGCGCGGGCTTCGATGAAGGCACGAATCGCAGCCGCGTCAGCCACAATCTTGTGCTTGACCACCGGGCGGGCCTTGAGCGCCTCGAGCGAGGGATGCCTCGGCTCGATCCCGATCGCGGCGCGGATCGTGTCCGGGAACTTCGCGGGGCTTGCCGTCGCCAGGACGACGCTTGGGCGCGCCGGGTCCAGGCCCTTGAAAGCGCAGGCGGTGTGGGGGTCCACGATGTAGCCGTAGGCCCTGTGGACCTGCCGGATGATCCCGGGAATCTCCGCGTCGTCGCAGCTCGACGAGGTGAACGTGTCCCGGTCGAGGTTCTCGAACCGGTAGGCGCCCTTCTCCCTCATCTCGCGCATGACGCTCCCCACCCGGTCGGCGTCGCGCCCCAGGCTGTAGTAGAGGAAGCGCTCGAAGTTGCTCGCGACCTGGATGTCCATCGACGGCGCCAGGCTCGGGGTCACGGCTGCTATGCGGTATTCGCCGCTCGTGAACAGCCGGTGGAGGATGTCGTTCCTGTTCGTGGCCACCCGGAAGCCGTGGATCGGCACCCCCATCTTCCGGAGCATCCAGCCCGCCAGGACATTGCCGAAGTTGCCCGTCGGCACGACGAAGTCCGCCGTCCTCCTGTGCCCCGCCGGCAGGAGGAGCCACGCGTGGAGATAGTAGACGCACTGTGCCAGCACGCGCGCGATGTTGATGGAGTTGACCGCCGAGAGCCTGTGGCGGGGCGCGAAGGAGGCGTCACCGAAGAGCTCCTTGACCACCGCCTGCGCCGCGTCGAAGGACCCGTCGACCGCGAGCGCGTAGACGTTGCCGGCCCCGGTGCAGGCCATCTGGCGCTCCTGGAGCGGCGAGATCCTCCCGTCGGGGTACAGGATGAAGATCGCGACCCCCGGCTGGCCCATGAGGCCCTGGATGGCCGCCGCGCCCGTGTCGCCGGAGGTGGCCCCGAGCACGTTGATCGTCTCGCCGCGCACCAGGCACTGCCTGGCGTACAGCCGCCCCATCAGCTGGAGGGCGATGTCCTTGAACGCGAGCGTCGGGCCGTGGAAGAGCTCCAGGACGTGGATCTCGCCCGAGAGGTCCATGAGCGGCGCGACCTCCGGCCGCTCGAATGTGGAATACGCGCCCTGGATGAGCCCGCGCAGGTCCCCCTCGGGCATGTCGGTCGCAAACCGCCGCATGAACCGCAGGCAGAGCTCGGCGTAGGGCAGGCCCTGGAGCGCGGGCAGCTCGGGCCCTAGGTCCGGGAGCTCCTCCGGGACAAGGAGGCCGCCGTCCGGGGCCAGGCCCGCCGCGACGGCCTCCGCGAAGCCGAGGGGGGGCGTGCCGCCTCGTGTCGAGACGTAGCGCATGGCGCCCGGCCCGCTAGGCCTTGTCCAGCGCGAAGGCGGCGTGGGCCGCCCTGACGGCCTCGTCCGCGCGCTCCAGGTCCACCACGACGGAGATCTTGATCTCCGAGGTGCTGATCAGGTCGATGTTGATGCCCGCGTCCGCCAGCGCCTGGAAGAGCGTGGCGGCGACGCCGCTGTGGGTCTTCATGCCGACGCCGACGACCGAGAGCTTCGCTATCCGCTCGTGGACCGTCACCTCGCCGCCTCCCAGCTCGGCCAGGACGGGCTTGAGCACCGCCGCCGCGCGGGCCGTCTCGGCCTGCGGCACGGTGAAGGTGAGGTTGGCGACCCCGTGCTCGCCCGCGTTCTGC
Source organism: Opitutaceae bacterium (assembly GCA_035602635.1). Lineage (GTDB taxonomy): Bacteria > Verrucomicrobiota > Verrucomicrobiia > Opitutales > Opitutaceae > Palsa-1447. Next base: position 2,145 of record DATNLY010000056.1, read on the forward strand.
ACGATCATGTCGACGTTCACGTTCGCGCCCGCCAGGGCGCGGAACACCCTCGCCGCGGAGCCCGGCTTGTCGGCGATGTTGCTGACGATCACCTTGGTCTGGTCCTTGTCCGCGGCGACGCCGCGGACGACGACCTTCTCCATGTACGAGACTTCTTCTTTCACGAGGGTTCCTGGATTGTGGTTGAACGAGGAGCGGACTTCAAAGGCGACGCGGTACTTCTTGGCGAACTCGACCGAGCGGGACTGCATGACCTTGGAGCCGGACGAGGCGAGCTCCAGCATCTCGTCGTACGAGATCTCGTCGAGCTTGCGCGCCGTCTTGACGACCCGCGGATCGGCCGTGTAGACGCCGTCAACGTCGGTGTAGATCTCGCAGCGGTCGGCCTTTATGGCGGCCGCGAGCGCGATCGCCGTCAGGTCCGAGCCCCCGCGCCCGAGGGTCGTGATGTGGCCGTCCTCGTCGATCCCCTGGAAGCCCGCGACGATGACGACCCTGCCCTCGGCCAGGTCCTTCTCCACGGGCTTGGCGTTGATCATCTTTATCTTCGCCTTGGTGTGGACCCTGTCGGTGAAGATGCCGGCCTGCGCCCCCGTGTAGCTCACGGCCGGCACGGCGATGCCCTGGAGCGCCATCGCCATGAGCGCTATCGACTCCTGCTCGCCGATGGCGAGGAGCTGGTCGAGCTCGCGCTCGCTGGGCTCCGGGCAGAGGGAGCGCGCGCGCGCGATCAGCTCGTTCGTGACGCCTGCGCGCGCCGAGAGGACGACGACCACCTGGTGGCCCTCCCCGCGGGAGGCCTTGATCCGCTCGGCGACGTTGCGGATCCTCTCGACGTCGCCGACCGAGGTGCCGCCGTACTTCTGGACGATTCGTGGCATGGGCTAAACGGGTTGGCCGCGTCAGTCGCCGAGGTCCCCGATCCGCAGCAGGAGCGGCGCCTCGCGCACGCTGCCCAGGCGCGAGAGGTCGCGCAGCGCGGACCGCATCGAGCGCTCGTCGCTCTCGTGGGTGGTGAGGACGAGCGAGGCCGCGCCCGCCCGCTCGGAGGGACTCTGGATCACGCTGGCGATGCTCATGTGGTTGCGCGCCATGACGGCGGCGACGCGCGCAAGGACGCCCGGCCGGTCGGCGACCGTCAGCCTGACGTAGTACCGCCCGCGGATGCGCTGGGGGGGCGAGAGGCGCGCCCCCCTTGGCTCGGGCGGGCCGTCCTCCCCCATGAAATGCGCCCCCTTGCCGTGGAGGAGCAGCGCCGCGGCGTCGGCGATGTCGCTGATGACGGCGCTTGCCGTCGCGTCCTGGCCCGCCCCGCGGCCAATGTAGAGCGTCGTCCCCACCACGTCGCCCGTGACCGAGATCGCGTTGAAGACCCCGCTGACGCGCGCGAGCACGCTGTCCTGGGGCAGCAGCGTGGGGTGCACGCGCACGACGATCTCGTCCGCGTCAAAGTCGCGCGTGATTATGGCGAGGAGCTTTATCCCGTAGCCGAGCGCGGCGGCGTTCCTGAAGTCGGCGGGGGTGATCCGGTCGATCCCCTCGACGATCATCTGCTGCGGCCGGACCCAGACGCCGTGCGCGAGCCACGCGAGGATGGAGGCCTTGTGGGCGGTGTCCCACCCCTCGGTGTCGAGCGACTCGTCGGCCTCGGCGTAGCCCAGGCGCTTCGCCTCGGCGATGACGCTGGAATACGGGGCGTCGAGTTCCTCCATCTTCGTCAGCACGTAGTTGCAGGTCCCGTTGAGGATCCCGAAGATCCTCGGGAAGCGGTTGGCGACCAGCCCCTCGCGCACGGCCTTGATGAGGGGGATCCCGCCGGCGACGCTCGCCTCGAACAGGAAATGCCCGCCGTGCCGGCGGGCGGCTGCGAAGATCTCGGCGCCG
>DATNLY010000122.1:0-2828 GCA_035602635.1 Opitutaceae bacterium
GTCCCGGTACATCGGGGCGCCCGCCCGGAACTAGGGGCCCGTCTGGGCCTGCTTCCTGTCCGTCAGCAGTATGCTCCCGCCGAAGGGGCCGTTGCGGATGCTGTACTTGTCGTTCTTGAGGAGGCGGATCACCTCGGAGCCCGCCAGGAGGACGGGGCCGTAGCCGTGCACGTCGTCGCGCTCCGGGCGGTGGTAGTAGTATATGGCGTCGCTCGCGTAGTTCGTGCCGATGCAGACCCCGTTGACGGAGCCGTCGTCGCCGACCTTGCTCGCGACGCCGACCCAGCCGGCCACGGCGACGGGGCCGTAGCTCGCGGCGCTGATCCAGCCGTTGTTGACCGCATGGGCCATGGCGTACGTGAACATCGCGGTGCATGACGTCTCAAGGTAGGAGTCCTCGTGGTCGAGCAGCTGGTGCCACAGGCCGTGGTCGGACTGGAGGGCCGCGAGCGCCTTCAGGTGGGTGCGCAGGATCTTGAGGATCGCGGGGCGCGCCGGGTGGTCCTGGGGAAGCACGTCCAGGAGATCGCACATCGCCATCTCGCACCAGCCGTTCGCCCGGCCCCAGTGGAACTCGGGGTTGAAGTCGGAATTGCCCGAGCTCCAGGCGTGGGCGTAGAGCCCCTTCTGCCAGATGAAGAGCCGGTCGGAGATCTGCAGGACCTGGCGCGCGGCGTCGTCATAGTAGCGCGTGTCGCCGGTCATCTTCCCCATCTGCGCCAGGAACGGCACGCTCATGTACATGTCGTCCGCCCAGATGGATTCCGGCTGGGGATAGGTGCGGGCGAGGGTGCCGTCGGCCAGCCGGTACTGCTTGTTGCTGACAAAGTCCGCCCATCGGTCGATCAGGGGCTTGAGGTCGGGGCCCACGCCGGACTGGCGCGCGGCGACGATCGCCGCGCCCCAGGCGCCGCAGGAATCCAGGTTCTGCGGTATCAGGAAGTTCCTGGACCCCTTTTCCGTGGCAAACGCGGCCTCCTGGGCCTCGAAGTAGGGGAGCCTGTCGGCGATGAACTGCATGCGGGACGCGGTGTAGTCGGTGAAGCGCTTGTCGCCGGTCACCTCGCCGGCCAGGAGGGCGCCGGAGTGGAAGACGCCCATCGGGTATCCGCCGAGCGTCGCCATGGCGTGCAGGTTGGGCTTCGAGAAGTCGGTGATCTCCTGCTTCGTGGAGTAGTCCACCATCTTCGGGGCCCCCGAGGCCTCGACGTGGCCGAGGACGCGCACCATGACGGCCGTTACGGCGTCGACCGTGGGCACCCCGTAGGGCACCGGGTACTGGTCCGGGAAGGGACCGCCCGGCATCCCGGAGGGGTCGGCCAGGGCGGTTGAGGCCAGGAGGCCAAGGGCGAGCGCGCCGGCGAGGGCGCAGGGGCGGGGTAGTGATTTCATGGGCAACGGGGCAAGACGGGGTTTGACGGCAAAAGGGTTCGGATTGCCGGCGTCACTGGCTCAGATAGCACCCCGGCGGGCAAAACACCCGCCTGAAATTGCGCCACCGCCGCAGTGGCCGGGCGACCGAGCCCGGTTTTTTGGGCCCTATCGGCTTTCCTTTGGGGGCAACCGGGGTATCGTGGGCTTCCCCAAAAACCATGAAAATCCCCATCCTGATCTCGCTCCTTGCCATCGGCCTCGCGCGCACCTGCCGTGCCGACGACCCGACCCCGGCGCCGACCCCCCTGCCGCCGCCGACCGACGTGGTCCTCTACGAGCACGCCAAGGTCGACGACGCCTTCGCGAAGGGGTTCCCGCTGAACATCAACAGCAGCTACAAGGTCCAGTGCGGCCACCGGGTCGTGCCCGGCTTCGTCGAGATCCACGCGTACGACACCGACGTCTTCTACATCGTCCAGGGCTCGGCCACGTTTGTCACGGGCGGCACCGCGGTCGACGTCACCGTGGGCAAGCACGGCGAGTCCCGGGCCAAGTCGATCACCGGCGGCACGGCGCGCCACCTGGAGAAGGGCGACGTGATCATCATTCCCGCCGGGATCCCCCACTGGTTCACCGAGGTGAACGGGCCGTTCGACTATTTCGTCGTCAAGGTGACGAGGCTGACGAGCTAGGGCGCCGCCCCGCAGATCCTGCGGTACAGCCGCTCGTATTGCGGGACGATCGCGTCGGCCGAGAACAGGTCCCTCGCCCTGCGCCGGGCCGCGGCGCCAAGCGCGGCCCGCAGGGCGGGATCCCGGATCAGGCTCTCGACCCCCCGGGCGAGGGCGTCCGCGTCGCCGGCGGGAACCAGGAGGCCGGAACTGCCCGAGACCACGACCTCGGGGATGCCGCCCACCGCCGTCGCGACGCTCGGGCACGAGAAGCACATCGCCTCGAGCAGGCTCAGGCAGAAGCTCTCCATGTCCGACGCGAAGAGCCCGATGTCGGCCGCCTGCAGGTAGTCCTCGATCTCGCTCACATGCTCGCGCACGACCACCCGGTCCCCGAGCCCCAGGCGGCGCACGTCCGCCGCGAAGGGCGAGAAGTCGGCCCCTGCCAGTATGACCAGCTTGAAGGAGTCCCGGGGCCTGATGCGCGCGGCGCATTCCAGGAGGAGGTCGATGCGCTTGAACGGCCGCAGGTTTGAAAGGTGCAGGATCATCGCCTCACCGCCGATCCCGAGCTCGCGCCGCACCTCCTCGCGCGGGCGCCGCGCCGGGTGGGGCTCGAAGAAGTTGTGGATCACGTCGATCGGCCGGTCGACCGCCATCAGCTGGCGGGTCTCCCTTTCCAGGAAGGCCGAGACCGTGGTCACCGCGTCGGACCGCTCAAGGGCGTGCCGGATGGCCGGGCCGTAGCCCGCGTCGCGCCCCAGGAGCGTCGAGTCCGTGCCG
>DATNLY010000134.1:0-3449 GCA_035602635.1 Opitutaceae bacterium
CTGTTCATCCTCGTCACGATGGGCATCATCATGGTCGTCCAGGGCCAGCGGAAGATCCCGGTCCAGTACGCCAAGCGCGTCGTCGGCAACAAGGTCATGGGGGGCCAGAGCTCGTTCCTGCCCCTGAAGGTCAACTACTCCGGCGTCATGCCCGTCATCTTCGCGAGCGCGATCCTTCTCTTCCCGGAGCAGATCATGTCGCAGATCGGCGCGGCGTTCAACCTGCGCTTCCTGACGGAGTTCTCCCAGAACCTCCTGAGGGGCCACTGGACCTACTACGCGGGCATGTCGTTCCTGATCCTCTTCTTCAGCTATTTCTGGGTCTCGGTCATGTTCAAGCCGATCCAGATCGCCGACGACCTCAAGAAGTACGGGGGCTACATCCCCGGGGTGCGGCCCGGGGAGCCCACGGCCCAGTTCCTCGACTTCATCATGACCAGGCTCACGCTGGCGGGCGCGATCTTCCTGACGGTCATCGCGGTCATGCCGGACGTGCTGCTTTTCGAGCTCAACGTCCCCGCCCGGGTGGCCTACTTCTTCGGCGGCACGGGGATGCTGATCACCGTGGGCGTGATCCTGGACACCATGCGCCAGATCGAGACCTTCCTGCTGCAGCGCCATTACGACGGCTTCCTCAAGAAGGGCAGGATTCGCTCCCGCAGCCCCAATATGGGCGGCGCCACGGGCGATGCGCTTGAGCTCAGGGCCGTCTGGAAGCTCTGCCTTGTCGTCGGGTCCCTTTTCCTCTTCGGGATCGTGGCCTGGGCGGTGCGCCGGTGAGCCGCAAATCAGCCCCCGTTTGGTCTTTACAACGGTCCAAATGGACGCAATATTTGACCTCTTTTCCCATTTGGGCGCTGCCGCCCGAACGAAACTCCTGCTGCTCGGACCGGTGGACCTTCGCACGGAAGAAATGATTGGCCGGGCATGTTCTTTGCAGATTGAGCACGTCTCTCCCGCCGGCCTGATGCGACGGGGGATTTCGCGGCCCCGCGGCAATGCCGACGGGGACGAAGCCACCCTCCTGGCGCTCCTGCGCCGCTGGTTCTTCGCGCGCAAACCTGATGCGGGATTCGTCCTGACGGACTTCCCGGCTACGCTGCTCCAAGCAAGAGTGTTCGACGAATGGCTCGACGCCCGCGGCGAGGAAATCGACGCGGCGGTCGCCAGTTCAGGCGCCCCGGGGCCCGTCGTCGGACATTACCGCACACTCGGCCTCCTCATGGAGGGGGCCGGCGCACGATGATCCCGATCAAGGACACTAGGGGGATCGCCCGGATGCGCGAGGTGTGCGCCATTGCGGCCGCGGTGCTTGAGTCGCTCAAGCCCCTCGTGCGGCCCGGGATAACCACGATGGACTTGGAGGAGGCGGGTCGCGCTGAGATAGCGCGCCTGGGCGCGCGGAGCGCCTGTTACGGATATCGGCATGGCGGCCGGCCCTACCCGGCGCACACCTGCATATCGGTGAACGAGGAGGTGGTCCACGGAATCCCCTCATTCAAACGGGTCCTTCGCGAGGGCGACATCGTTTCGCTCGACATCGTCCTCGAATTCAACGGCTACATCGGCGACAACGCCGCCACGGTGCCGGTCCTGCCGGTTTCGCCCAGTGTTGAGAAACTCCTGCGCGTCACCCGCGAGGCCCTCGACGTGGGCATCCGCGCCGCGCAGGTCGGCCACAGGATCGGAGACATCTCGAGCGCCATCCAAGCCCACGTGGAGGGACACGGCTTCAGCGTCGTCCGCGACATGGTGGGCCACGGGGTCGGAACCGCGATGCATGAGCCGCCCGAGATCCCAAATTTCGGGAGGCAAGGCACCGGGGACAAGATCAGGCCCGGGATGACCCTTGCAATCGAGCCGATGGTCAACCTCGGCGGGTTCGCGACCCGGATCCTGCCCGACGGCTGGACGGTGGTCTCCGCGGACGGATCCCCTTCCGCCCACTTCGAGAACACAGTGCTCACGACAGAAAAAGGCCCCGAGATCCTCACGGTCCCGGGGCTCGTTCCGGCCCGGATGGCCTGAGCGCACAGACAAGATTTATCAACAACAACTCTCCCTCAACCCAATCCCAATGCCTCGTCTCCTAGGTGTAGAAATCCCCGCGAAGAAGAAGGTCGCGTACTCGCTCCGTTACATCTACGGAGTGGGTCCCGCGCGCGCCGACCAGGTCGTCAAGGAAGCCGGCCTGAAGCCCGACATGCGCGCCCAGGACCTCACCGAGGAGCAGCTCAACAAGATCCTGCACGTGATCACCGAGCACAAGTGGGTGGTCGAGGGCGACCTTCGCCGCGACATCGCCGGGAACCTCAAGCGCCTGCAGGCGATCAACTGCTACCGCGGCGTCCGCCACCGCCGGAGCCTCCCGGTGCGCGGGCAGCGCACGAGCACGAACGCACGCACCCGCAAGGGCCCGCGCAAGACCATCGGCGTCACCAAAGCCAAGGAATAACCCTTTCACGACATGGCCGAAGAAAAATCCGCACCCAAGAAGGAAAAGGCGCCAAGGGCCCCCAAGGCCCCGAAGCCCGAGGGGGCTCCCGCGGCCGCCGCCGCTGCCCCGGCAGCCGCCGCGACGCCCGCGGCGCCCGCCGCGCCCGCCGCCGAGCTGAAGCCGACCGAGATGGTCGGAGGCGTCGCCAAGCAGCCCACGGCCGAGGACCTCCTCAAGGAGGAGCTGGGCTCCATCAAGGTCCGCAAGGCCAAAGGATCCAAGAATGTCACCTCGGGATTCGCCAACGTCCTGGCCTCCTTCAACAACACGATCGTCTCGATCACGGACCCCAAGGGCCAGGTGATCGCGTGGTCCAGCGCCGGCAAGTGCAATTTCCGCGGCTCGCGCAAGTCCACGGCCTATGCCGCCCAGATCGTCGCCCAGGACGCGGCCCGCAACGCCATGTCCCACGGGCTCAAGGACGTCGTCATCCGCGTCTCCGGACCCGGGCTTGGCCGCGACAGCGCGATCCGCGCCCTCCAGGCGATCGGCCTTGAGATCACATCGATCGTCGACGTGACCCCGATCCCGCACAACGGCTGCCGGCCCCGCAAGCGCCGCCGCGTCTAGCCATCCCCCCTGGCCCAACCCTCCTCACCTTAAGACAATGGCTCGCTACACAGGTCCCTCCACACGCATCAGCCGGCGCTTTGGCCAGCTCCTGATAGGCTCCGGCAAGGCGCTTGAGCGCCGGAACTACCCGCCGGGCCAGCACGGCCCGAAGTCGCGCCGCAAGTCCTCCGAGTACTCGGTCGGCCTCAACGAGAAGCAGAAGCTCCGCTACATGTACGGCCTCCTGGAGAGGCAGTTCCGCCGGATGTTCGAGATCGCGAAGCGCGAGCGCGGCGTCACGGGCGAGCGCTTCCTGCAGCTCCTCGACACCCGCCTGGACAGCGTCATCTACCTGCTCGGCTTCGCAAAGAGCCGCGCCGCGGCCCGCCAGTTCGTCAAC
>DATNLY010000135.1:0-3656 GCA_035602635.1 Opitutaceae bacterium
GCAGGAAGTTGCGACCCTGGGTGAGCGCGGCCATCATGGCGACGGACCTCACGCAGCCGCGCTCCTGCGCCGCCAGGAACATCCGGGCGTATCGGGGGTGCACGGGAAAGCGGAGCATGCGCCGGCCCAGGTCGGCGATCGCGCCCGTGCCCGGGTCCAGCGCGCCGAGGTCCGCCAGCAGCGCCTCCGCGCGCTCGAGTCCGCGGGGATCGGGCTTCTCGAACCACCCAAAGCCGGCCACGTCCGCGATTCCCGAGGCCTTGAGCGCCAGGACGACCTCGGAGAGGTCCAGGCGCTTCACCTCGGGCAGCTCGTGGGCCGGGCGCTGGCCGTGCTCCCGCTCGGTCCAGAGCCTCACGCACACGCCGGGGGCGGTGCGCCCCGCCCGGCCGGCCCGCTGGTCGGCGCTCGCCGCCGAGATTTTCTCGACCAGCAGGGTGTTGATCCCGCGCTCGGGGTCGAAGCGAGCCATGCGCGCCAGGCCGCAGTCGATGACGGCCGTCACCCCTTCGATCGTGAGCGAGGTCTCGGCCACGTTGGTGGAGACGATTATCTTGCGCCCGTCCGAGCGGGAGACGGCGCGGTCCTGCGCCTCGGCGGAAAGCTCGCCGTGCAGCGGCAGCACCGCGAACCCCCTCAGGCCGCGGTCGCCCTGGATCGCCTGGATCGTCCGGTTGATCTCGTAGGCGCCCGGCATGAAGACGAGCATGTCCCCCGCGGTCGCGGCGGCCACCCGCGCGCACTCCCTGGCGGCGGCGTCCCACACCGGCTCCGCGTCGAAATTGACAGGCCTCGCCAGGTACTCGATCCGGACGGGATGCGTGCGGCCTTTCGACACAAGGACGTCGCAGGGCGCGAGGTATTCGCCGAGGGCGCCCGCGTCCAGCGTCGCGGACATGACGGCGATCCTGAGGTCCGGACGCGTCGTGCGCTGGAGCCCGAGCGCCCTGGCGAGCGAGATGTCGCCGTAGAGGTGGCGCTCGTGGAACTCGTCAAAGATGACCGCGCTCACCCCGCGCAGTTCCGGGTCGAAGGTCATCTGCCTGAGAAGTATCCCCTCGGTGACGAAGCGGATCCGCGTCCTCGCGCTGACCCTGGACTCGAGGCGGATCTGGTATCCCACCAGGTCCCCCAGCTCCGTCCCAAGCTCGCTGGCCACGCGCCTTGCGAGCATCCGGGCGGCCAGCCGCCTGGGCTGGAGCACGACAACCTGGCCCCCAGCCAGAAAGCCGTGCCTCAGAAGGATCTGCGGCACCTGCGTCGACTTCCCCGAGCCCGTCGGGGCCTGCACGATCACGCGGCCGCGCCCCCGCAGCGAGGCGACCAGCGCGGGCTCAAGCTCGTAGATGGGAAGGTCCCCGGGGGGCATTTTGCGGATGTGAACAACCTGTGAGCAACCTAGCTCACGGGTTATTCACAGCGTTTATTTGTGAAGGGATTGTGGATAAGAAAAGCTTCACCAAAACGTCACGGTCATTCAAGTTCCGCATGTTCCTTGATAGAACAGTCGCAGCGCGAAGGCCTGAAAAACCCTTCGAAAGCACGGCTGAGATAATCCCGGGCGACCGGGGAAAGGACGGTGGCAGCTGGTGCCGCCATCCCCTCTAGCGCAGCAATGCGCCAGCAGGCAATATCACCAGCTCCTCTGGCCGGTGTCATGACCGGTCAGTGACATGAACTCAGGAGCTGAGCGACTAGGCGCGATTAGAAACCGCGATCCGAGTCGAGTCAGGCGCGCGGGAAGTTTCGAACCGGGCGCCGACGCAGTTACCCAGAGGGTATGGTTGCTACTGCGCAGACCAGAACGCAGTCACGTTTCTCGGCGGGACGACCCCGCCAAAAGGCCCGGATCACTAAAAACGAACCGGGCGCGCAAGGGAGACGGGACGGCGGGGAGCGAGCGGGCCAGGCAAATCCCGCGAAAACTCCTCAATTGAGCGGCGCGTAAATCCGCGTCGCCCAACTGCAAAGCGAACGCAGCCTGAGAGTTAAGAGGTCAGACCCGTAACGCGGGGCAAACGATCGGCCAAAAGCCGATGCTGTCCCCGTGGCAACGGTGCCGACGCGAAAGATCCGCTACTTGTAGGCGTGTCTGCACCACGTCCGGCGCGCCGCCCCTGGCAAGGGGCGACCGAACTGGGCGAAGAGGCCTCACTCGAAAGACTCCAACCGGCAACGGTAGGAGCGATCCCGCCATGAGATCGAAATCTTCGCATGCCGCGAAGAGTGGCGTCGGGGAGCATACGGCCCGCGAAAGCGAGTGCGCCCAACGTATGTGATGGGAAAGAGCGCGTGGCGAGCGCCCACCCCCAAATTTGGCCCCGGAACCGCAAGGTTCCGGGGCCTTATTTTTTTACGGATCCGGGTGCGCCGCAGGCGCGCCGGGGCCCGCGGCCCGTTCGCCCTTGCCTTCACCGCAAGCGAGTGGCACGATTGCGCTCTTTTTCAAATTTACAGACATGTGCGCGCCATGAACCAGAAGATCCGCAATATCGCCATCATTGCCCACGTCGACCACGGCAAGACCACCCTCGTCGACAAGCTCCTCAAGGAGGGGGGCGTCTACCGCGCCAACCAGCGCATCGAGGAGCGCGCCATGGACTCGATGGACCTGGAAAAGGAGAAGGGCATCACGATCAAGGCCAAGAACACCTCCGTCCACTGGCACGACAAGACGATCAACATCGTCGACACTCCCGGGCACGCGGACTTCGGCGGCGAGGTCGAGCGCGCGCTGCGGATGGTCGACGGCGTCCTCCTCCTGGTGGACGCCTATGACGGGCCGCAGGCGCAGACCCGATTTGTCCTCAGGAAGGCCCTGGCCCACGGGCTCAAGGTCGTGATCGTTATCAACAAGACGGACCGTGAGAACTCCGAGCCGAAGAAGATGTACGACAAGGTCCAGGAGCTCCTGCTCGAGCTCAACGCGACCGAGGAGCAGTTTGACGCGCCGGTCGTCTTCGGGTCCGCGCGCGACGGCTACATGATGTACCGCCTGGGCGACGAGAAGAAGGACATGTCGCCCCTCTTCCAGACCATCCTCGACCACATCCCGCCGCCGTTCGCGAAGCCGGACGAGCCCTTCCACATGCTGGTGTCCAACATCGACTGGAGCGACTACGTCGGGCGCATCGCCGTCGGCAAGATCCTCGGGGGCACGGCGAGGCTCGGGGATTCCGTGTTTGTCATCCGCAACTCCGACGGCGTGAAGGTCCGGGCCAAGATCACGAAGGTGATCGAGTTCACGGGCCTGGGAACCTCGGAGGCCGAGAGCGGGGCCGCAGGCGACATCGTGGAGCTCTCCGGCTTCGAGGACATCGACATCGGCGACACGATCGCGGCCAGCGAGGAGCAGCACGCCCTGCCCTTCACCCAGATCGACCCGCCGACCCTCGAGATGCAGTTCTGCGTGAACGACGGCCCCCTCGTGGGGCGCGAGGGCAAGCTGGTCACCTCCCGCCAGCTGCGCGACCGGCTGTTCCGCGAGCTGAAGACCAACGTCTCCATCAAGGTCGAGGAGACCGGGACCGCGGGCATCTACACCGTGAAGGCCAGGGGCGCTATGCAGATCGCGGTCCTCGTCGAGACCATGCGGCGCGAGGGCTTCGAGCTGCTGGTCTCAAGGCCCACCGTCATCGAGAAGGTGGTGGACGGCC
>DATNLY010000155.1:0-8062 GCA_035602635.1 Opitutaceae bacterium
AGATCGTGGGCTGCGCGAGCAGGCCTCCCACGCCAAAGGCCGAGAGCGCGGGCCCCACCCCGCGGATCAGGACCTGCTTTGTCTGGCCGGGCGCCCCCTCGATGAAATAGCCGGCGATGGCAATGCCCCCGCCCGCTCCCACAAGCTCCCTACTGGAGACGTTGACCAGCCGGCTGCTGGGGCTCACGAACGCCGCGCTGCTCGTCGCCGAGGCGAGCGAATTGGTGACTGAGACGGTGTAGCTGCCGGGCGCGGTCGCCGTGTAAGCGCTCCCGGTCGCGCCTGCGATGGCCGAGCCGTTCAGAATCCACTGGTACGTGAAAGGGCCGCTTCCCGAGACGGTCACCGACAGCGCCACGCTGCCTCCGTTCAGGAGCGTCGCGCCCTGCGGTTGGGCGGTGATGTTGGGGTATCCCTGCGGCACCGAAACGGCGAGCGCCGCGGATGCGCTCGTGGCCGAGCCCCCCGCATTGGTGACGGAGACGGAGTACGTTCCCACATTTGACTGCTGGGCATTTGCCACGCCCAGGCTCGGGCCCGTTGCCCCGGGAATCAAAGCGCCGTTGAAGTACCACTGGAAATAGAAGGGCGGCGTGCCCGCCACCCCAACGGAGAAGGTGGCCGCCGACCCCTCGTTCACGGACTGGCCCGCGGGCTGCACGCTTATGGAGGGCGCCGACGCGGATGCGCCAGGGATGATCCGCCGTATCGTGTCGTTCTCGGCGTCGGCGACGTAGATGACGCCGGAATTGTCCACTGTGACGTCGCCCGGACCGTAGAACCGGGCGCTCGTGACAATCCCGTCGATGTTCTCGGGCACCCCCGCGGCCCCGGCCACCGTCGTCACGACGCCGCCCTGGGTCACCTCGCGGATCGTGTCGTTGTTCTCATCCGCCACGTAAAGGTTCCCGGCACTGTCGACGCCGATCCCCGCCGGGCCGTTGAACCGCGCGGCGGCGCCCGTCCCGTCCGCGCCGCCGGCCCTGCCGGCCCTGCCAGCGAGGGTGGTGACGGCGCCCCCGGGTGTCACAACGCGGATCGTGTTGTTTCCAAAGTCCGCGACGTAGACGTTGCCCGCCAGGTCCACGGTGACCCCGGTAGGGTCGTTGAACTGCGCAGCCCCGCCGGTCCCGTCCGATGAGCCCGCGGTGCCCGACCCGGCCAGCGTGGTGACAACGCCGGCGGGCGTCACCCTGCGGATCGTGTTTCCCCTCCCGTCGGCGACGTAGAGGTTGCCGGCGCCGTCTATCGCAAGGTTCTGCGGGTCGCTGAAGCGCGCGGCGGAGCCCGTGCCATTGACCGTCCCGGGAGATCCGGCAAGCCCTGCAAGGGTGGTCACATTGCCGGCGGCCGAGATCTCGCGGATCTCGGTGTTGCCGTCGTCGGCGACGAAAAGGTTGCCGCTGGAATCGACCGCAACGCCGGCCGTGGCCCCGAAGAGCGCCGTGGCTGCGGGTCCGTCCGCGCTGCCGCTTGTCCCCGGGGTGCCGGCAACCAGCGTCACGACTCCCGCGGGGGTCACCTTGCGGATCGTGTCGTTGTCCGAGTCCGCAATGTAGAGGTTTCCAAGGGCGTCCGCGCGGACGCTTCCCGGAAACGCGAACCGCGCGGCCTTTCCCGTGCCGTTGGCGTTGCCGGCCGATCCGGGCCACCCCGCCAGCGTCGTCACGCCGACGGGGTTGACCGTCAGGCTGGCGGGCGCGCTCGTCACGCTGCTTGATCCGCCGCTGACGACGCACTGGAACTGGTCGCCCGTCATCGAGCTGGTCGTGCCGCTGACCACCAGCGTGGAGGTGGCCGAGCCGCTGTAGGTTCCGTTGTCAGCGAGATTCGCGAACGTCGATGACCCGCCGGGCTGCCTCTGCCACCGGTATCCCAGCGGCGAGGCGCCCGCGCCCACCACGAAGAAGGTCGCCGGCTGGCCGGTGGTGACGACCTGGTTGCCGAGCTGGGCGGCAATGTTGAGGCCCGCGGTCGCGGCCAGCGGGGCGGCGAGCAGGGCGGCGACATCGGGCACGCCGCAGCCCGTGCAGAGGTCGTAGCCCATGCCCGCATTGTAGGCCCCGTTGCTTCCGGAGGTGATGTCGCGCAGGGACGCCGTCCCCATGAGGGGATAGAGCTTCGGGTTGAGCATACCCAGGGGCGTGCTCCTTCCCTGGTTCAGCAGCGCGCAGAATGCCGCCCAGATGGGCGTGGCCCAGCTTGTCCCGCCCACCGCCGTCGGCGAACCGTTGAAGACCAACATGGCGCCCGGAATCGGGTCGCCCGCCGCGGCCACGTCCGGCACGACCCGCGTGGCACCCGCAGGGACTCCCATCCCCACCTGCCAGGACGGCCGGCTGAACACGGCGCTCACTCCTCCGCCGCTCCCGGTCCAGGCGGTCTCCAAGGTCACGGCTCCGGCTGCAGTGAGCGTGGGGCTCGTTCCCCCGACCCCGGTAACGTCCGGGTCCGAGGTGGGATAGGTCGTCTGGAGAATACCGTTGGGCGTGGAGCCCGAGTCCCCGGAGGCGACCAGCACCGACACGCCGGCGCTGGCGAGATTCGCCATGTACTGCGCCTCGATGACCAGGTAGTCCCTTTCCACCTCGAGTTCGTTGCCGCCGATGCAGATGCAGAGCTGGTGCATCGTGGGGTTGCTCGGGATGTCCGCATAGACCTGCTGGAGGATCTCGTCGTTCAGGCCCGGATCGTTCTCGTTCGCTCCGTAGATCCTCAGCTTCGCCCCGGGCGCCAGCGCCCCTCCCCACTCGACGTCGAGCGCGGCCTCTTCGCTCGAGCCGCTGGAGGGCGAGGTTGGCCCCCCGGCCACATTGACCATCTGCACATTGGCCGTGGACTGGCTGACGCCGGAGGCGCTCCAGAATGCCGTCAGGTCGCCCGTGCTTGGGAAGGCCAGCTCGTAGAACGCAATCGTCTGGCCGGCCCCCGTGGGCATCAGGCCGTTCGCGTTGTATGCGGTGGAAATCTGCGCCGGCGTGTAGCCCCCTACCGATAGGGTCAGCCTGGGCGTTGAAAGCGGCCGGCGACGGATGTGGGGCTGGAGACCATGGATCCCGAGCACGGCCGCCGATACGTCGGTGGGGAGGCTCGGGGCGGTGACGGCCGAGGTGAATTCGCCGTCGGCGACCGCCACGCGGGCAAACGTGACCTGGAAGGCACCCGCAACCGCATCGACCGGTCCCCTCCCGAACACCGCAAGGCGGTTGCCGTCCGTGCGTGTGACCTCCAGACCCTGGGCCCTGAGCCACTGGACCAGCCGCTCATGGTCGGCGGCGAGGGGGTAGTATTTCGCGGCCATCTCGGCCGGCGTGATCTGCTCGCCGCCGGCCAGCCTCGCCTGCAGCTCGCCGAAGCTTCGCATGCGCAGGGCCACCTCGAATGACATGCCCGCGGACCGCTCCTCCGTGCGCAAAGCCATCCGGGAAATCGCCGCGGCCCTCCGGGCCCCGGTAGTCACAGCCGGCACTTCCCTGATGCTCCCGGGAAAGGTGACCCGCGCCTGCGCCTGTGCGGCGGCGCGGCCGGCCGGCCCAAGCAGGAAAGCGGCCATCAGGAGGCGCAGACAGGGGCGCATCTGGCTCATCTTGAAGGCACAATGCATGGGACGCCCAAAAAGGCGCGGGGTTTCGTCAAATAAGCGCTGGATCCAATGGCTTGGCCCGCTCAGGGGTGCCGGGGAAGGGTTGTCCTGAACCGGGTGATTCCGGGATTTCCCGCTTTCCGCCGCCGACGGCAATCGCGATCAGGATCCCGGCGAGGAGAACACCGGAGATTGCCGCAACCGCGCCCGATCGTCGCAGGAGCCAGCGGTTGGCCCAAGACCCGGCCCCGAGCTCGACGGGCTCGGTGAATGCGAACCAGTGGTTCCCCGGCGGAATCTCCACGACCAGCCGCCCGGGCATGCCCCGCGGCAGGGAGAAATCGAAAGCCTGCCAGTGGTCCGCCGAAAGGGGGGTTGCCGGGGGATACTCGTCCCCGTCGGTTGATTCCAGGCGGAGGACCGTCCCCGCCAAGTCGGGGCTTCCGCAGAATTCGATGTGCGCAAAGGATGGGCCTGAAGCCGCCAGGCGCTGGCTGAAAAAAAAGGCGGGGCCGGCCCGGGCGATCCAGATCCGGCCGCCGGCCCCCGGCGGAAGGCCGCGGGAGTCCGTCACGGCAAACCCTCCCGATCCGGTGTCGGCGGTGAGCCCAATGGCGGGCCGAATCCCAACAGGGAGCATCGTGCGGATTTCCCCGGCCGACAAATATCTCCCGAGGATCTCTGGGCTGGGATACGGCAGCTCGCGGGGCGGGGCGGCCCTTAGTCCGTCGACATCGCCGCTCGCCAAGAAGGCGCTTATGTGGCGCCTCTCGGCGGATTTCAGGGCGGGATAGCCGCCTAGCACCTCGGTATGGGCCCTGTGGTCCAGCCCCCAAAGGCCGGCGGCAAGCAGCGCCATCCAGGCGGCCGCCGCGGATCCCAACAGGATTCCCCCATGTCCCCGCTTCCAGAGGACAAAGAGGGAAACGCAGTTGGCGAACAGGCCGACTGCGAGCACGTCGGTGTACCTCGAGTTTCCAAGGCCGTAGTTCACCCTCCCGTAGGCGAGGACCGCGATCTGCAGCCAGCCCCAGAAGGCCAGGGCCACCAGCACGGCCTCGTCGCCGCCCAGCCTGCGCGACCTCACGCGGTTGGCCACGAGCAGGCAGGCGGGGGCCTGAATGACAAGGAATGCGCCGCGCCATCCCGAGATGGGCCATGAAAGCAGCGCCGCGAGGCCCGCAAGCCATTGGCCCAGCGAATGGGCCTTGTAGACCTGGTGGTAGGGGTTGGGCGTGACCGACAGCAGTCCGCCGACGCAGAGGCCGAGCAGCAGCACGACGGCGACCGTGTCGCGACGGGACCACCGCCGTTCAACCGCCGCGCGGAAAGCCATGACCGCCAGGAGCGCCGACGACGCCAGGAATCCCGACGCCATGGTGCCGAGGCTGGCTAGGCCGAACAGCCATCCGCCCCACCAGCGCCGGCCCAGCGGAGCCGCCGGGACGCAGAGAAGGAACATCCCAAGGGCGCCCCATTCGAGGAAATAGAACTGGGACTGGAACCCCTCCAGCGTGTTCTCCCAGTCGAATGCCAGGCAGAACAGGACCGTCGTGGCCGCCGCGACGACCGCGAACCTGGCGCCGGAGACAAGCCTTCCCGCGAGCAGGACAAGCGCCGCGCAGAACCCGGCATGGATTAATGCATTTGCGCTCATCTCGAGCAGCGGGTCCCACTGGCGGTTCCAGGCCGCGAGCACGAGGCTGGCCAGGCGGGTGAACACGATCCGGTGCTCGTTGTGGGGATGAAGGAAGTCCGCGAGATGAAGATTGTTGTGCGCCCAAGGCATCAGCAGGACCCCGCCCACAGCATCCCACTCGTCCCAGTAGGGCACGTCGGTGCCGTACCGGTCGATCAGCATGAGCTTTGCGCCAAAGGCGAGGCATCCGCTCGCCAATGCCGCGAACAGGTAGAGGCAGTGCCCGGGTCCCCGAGCATCGCCTGGGGCGTGACTCGGGGAGAGTTCAGTCATCACTCAAAGATGACGTTAAGCACCGCCGTGTGCGCTTAGGCAAGATGATGCAGGTCCGAAGGATCGGCATAAAGATCGGCAATAATTACCTATAATTCCGGTTTGTTAAATCTTAAATCATTGTTTGACAATGGTTCTTGGTTACATAAAATCGGCAATAAGATCGGCAACAAATGTCCATGACCGCAATATCCATGGAGCCCGCCTTTCCGGAGCGGCAGGGGCCCGCCCTGGAGGATCTCGCCTGCGCCATAATACTGCGCGCGGGCCGGCTGCAGGCCAAGGTGCGCCCCCAGTTCCAGGAGGAGCTGTCCGGGGTCACACGGATGATGCACTGCTACTACTCCAACCTCATCGAGGGCCAGCAGACGCTGGTGCCGGACATCGAGGCGGCGCTTCATGACGACTTTTCGGCGGAACCCGAAAAGCGCGACCTGCAGAAGCTGGCGCTTGCGCACCTCGCCTGCCAGCGCTGGGCGGCCGCCTGCACGGGGTCTCCCTTCTCCCAGGAATTCCTTTGCGAACTCCACAACCGGTTTTACTCGGCCCTCCCGCCGGCGCTCTGCGTCGCCACCACGGGCACCGGGGCCAAGGCGCCCCTCGAGCCGGGGGTGCTTCGCGCAGGCGATGTCCGCGTTGGCGCCCATCGGGCTCCCCCGCACGAGCTCGTGCCGGGCCTGCTGCTGCATTTCCGTCAGCGCTATGAGGCGGCGGGACCGTCCCTGGCATCAAGGATTGTCTCCATCGGGGCGAGCCACCACCGGCTCGCATGGATTCATCCGTTTCGCGACGGCAACGGGCGGGTCATCCGCCTGTTCTCGGACACGCTCATACGCCATCTGGGCATCGATGCCGGCGGCCTCTGGTCGCTTTCGCGGGGATTGGCCGTTGCCCGCACGGAATATTATGCGCGGCTGGCCAGCGCCGACGGGCTGCGGGGCGCGGGCACGGCGGACACAGGGCCCGGGCCCCTCAGTGGGCGCGCGCTCCATGAATTCTGCGAGTTTGTGCTCAGGGTCATGCTCGACCAGATCGTCTTCATGGAGGGACTCTTCGAGCTCGATACGCTCGGTGACCGGATAGAGCGGTACGTCAGGCTGGAAACCGGCTTGGGCGAGATTGGCGGGCGGGTGTCGCTACTTCTTCGCGAGGCGCTCTACAGGGGCGAATTCCCGCGCGGCGACGCGGGGCGTATTGCCGGCGCCGGCGAGCGGACCGGACGGACCGCCCTCGCCGCCGCGGTCGAAGCGGGGCTCCTCAAGTCCCTCACGCCGAAGTCGCCCGTCCGGCTCGCCCTTCCGGCCAAGGTGCTTGGAACCTATTTTCCCAGGCTCTTTCCCCCGGGCCACCCCCACGAATTCGACCGGGCGCCGCACGCATCGTGATTCAAGGAGGCGGGGGCACACCCCATGCGCCGGTCAGCCCTTCAGGGCGCCGGCCGCGATACCGCGCACGATCTGGCGCTGGAGCGCCAGGTAGACCAGCAGGATCGGGAGCGTGACAAGGACTATCCCGGCGAAAAGCATCCCGTACTGGGTCCTGTACTCCGCCGCGATCGACAGGTTGGCGAGCCCCAGCGGAACCGTCCGCGCGGATCCGGCCGTGTCTCCGCTCACGAGCATGAACGCATAGAAGTACTCCTTCCACACGCCGATGAACTGAAATATCGCCACGGTCACAAGGCCGGGCCTCGCGAGCGGGAGGAGGATCCTCCAGAACGCCGAGAATTCCCCGCATCCGTCGACGACAGCGGCCTCGTAGAGCGACCTCGGCAGCGAGCGGAAGAACGCCGCAAGGATGAAGATCGCGAACGGAAGGCCGTTCGCCGTGTAGACCAGGATGAGCCCGGCCCTGGAATTGAGGAGCCCCATTGCGCGGAGCTCGAAGAAGAGCGGGACGATCGCGAGCTGCGAAGGGATCGTCAGGCCCGCGAGGAACAGCCAGAATACCAGCTTCCCAAGCGGATGAGTGAAGCGGGACAGGGCGTACGCCGCCATCGCGCCCAGCCCAACGATGAGCGCGACCGAAACCACCGTGACGACGACCGAGTTGAGGAAGTACCCTCCGAGATGCGCCTCCCTCCAGGCCATGGCGTAGTTGTCGGCATGAAGGCTGCCGACCGCGGGCATCGCGAGCGCGCCCCGAAAAATCGCATCGTCCGACTTCAGCGACGAATACCCGACCCATATCATCGGAAACAGCAGCCATGCGGAGTATCCCAGCAGTGCCGCCATGGTGACGCCCCGGGAGAGGCTGAATTTCCCGGGAGGGGCGGCGTCCATGGGCTTCATGACTCGACGGGCTCGCTCCGGAGGGCGCGCAGCGTGGCGGCGCATCCCACGAGGACGAGCGCGAACAGGATCACGGCAAGCGCCGCGGCGCGGCCGACGTCGAAGTCCTTGAACATCGTCGTCACAAGGAGCGTGCCCAGGGTACCCACCGAGGCCGAGGGCTCCTGGGAGGTGAGCAGCCAGACCATCTCGAACGCGTTAAGGCCGCCGATCACG
>DATNLY010000166.1:0-2847 GCA_035602635.1 Opitutaceae bacterium
TCTGGGAGACGGGAAATGGAGACATCGGCAACCAGGGCATCCACCAGATGGACGTCGCCCGGTGGATGCTCGGCGAGGAGGGCCTGCCGCGCCACACCATGAGCGTCGGCGGGCGCCTCGGCTATGTGGACGACGGCCAGACGCCGAACACGCAGCTGGTCGTTCACGACTATGCGAGCGCCCCGATCATCTTTGAGGTGCGGGGCCTGCCCGCCAAGGCGCCCTCCGGCGACGGCGCCGCACCCGTGCCGAGCGGCCCGTCGGCGTCGGAGGCGAGGGCCGCCGCCATGGACAACTACCGCGGCGTGCGCGTCGGCAACATCGTCGACTGCGAGGGGGGACGGCTCGTCATGGACACCTACTTCGAGGCGAGGGCCTATGATTTGGGCGGCAGGCTCGTGAAGGAATTCAAGGGCAGCGACCGCCACATGGAGAATTTCATCGACGTTGTCCGCAGCCGAAGGACCGCGGACCTCTACGGCCCCGTCGAAGAGGGCCGCGTGTCGACAGCGCTCTGCCACCTGGGCAACATCTCCCATCGGGTGGGCGCGAAGGTGGGCCCGGGTGAGATGCGCGAGAGGATCGGGGCCAGCGGGCCCCTCGCCGAGGCCTACGGCCGGGTCGCCGAGCATCTCGCCCTAAACAACATCGACCTCGACAGGACCCCCTTGACCCTCGGGGCCCCCATCGCGCTCGACTCGGCGGCGGGCCGGTTTTCTGGCGAAGGCGCGCCTGGGGCGGACCCCCTTCTCACCCGCGAGTATCGGGCGCCGTTCGTCGTGCCCCAGTTGGCCTGAGGGCCGGCGGGCCCGCGAAAATCGCTTCCCTCTTCGGATTGCCGCACGTAGGCTGCGTGCCGATTCCCCGGTTCCCCCGTCGCCGGCCCCAAACCCCATGACGCCAAGCCCGTCCCACGCAAGGCCCGAGCACAGCAGCTACCGCTGGGTCATCTGCTCGCTGCTGTTCTTCGCGACGACCTTCAACTACCTGGACCGTCAGGTCATCAGCTACCTGAAGGAGTACTTCTGCACCCCGGCGGCCCAGGGTGGTTTCGGCTGGTCCAACACGGATTTTGCCAACCTCACCTCCTCCTTCACGGCATTCTACGCCGGCATGACGATCGTCGCCGGCTGGGTCATCGACAGGATCGGGACGAAGCTTGGCCTGGCTCTGTCCCTCGTCGTCTGGTCCGTCTGCGGGATCCTGAACGCCTTTGTCGGCCGCCTCTTGGCCATGCACATCGTCATCCGGAGCGCCTTCGGCATCGGCGAGGGCGGCAATTTCCCGGCCTCGATAAAGACGGTCGCCGAATGGTTCCCGAAGCGGGAGCGGGCGCTGGCAACCGGCATCTTCAACAGTGGCTCCAACGTGGGGGCCATGATCGCCGCCCTCTTCGTCCCCTGGTGCCTGGTGCACTACGGATACGCGGAGGGTTGGAAGATGGCGTTCATCCTGACCGGCGCCGTGGGCTTCGTGTGGCTGATCTTCTGGTACTGGCTCTACGACACCCCCGCCAGGCAGGGGCGGTTGTCGCTCGAGGAGCATAAGCATATCCTGAGCGACACGGACGCCGAGGCCGTCCGGGACGCGGCCGTGGACAGGGCGAAGATACCGTGGAGCAAGCTCCTGGGCTACCGCCAGACCTGGGCCTTCTTCTGGGGCAAGTTCATGACCGACGGCGTCTGGTGGTTCTACCTCTTCTGGCTGCCCGACTATTTCCGGAAGCAGTTCGGGATGACGACGGCGGAGATCCGCCTGCCAACCTTCATCGTCTACGGGGTCTCCATCGTCGGGAGCATCTATGGGGGAAGCATCCCAATGATCTTCATAAAGAAGGGCCTGTCGGTCTATCAGGCGCGCATGCGCTCCATGCTTCTGATAGCCGTCTTCCCGCTCAGCGTGCTCAGCACCCAGTACTTTGGCGATGTGTCCCATTTCGGGAGGATGGCCGCGGTCCTCGCCTGCGCCACGATCTGCGTCGCCGCCGCCGCCCACCAGGCATGGTCGGCAAACCTCTTCACGACCGTCTCCGACATGTTCCCGAAGAAGGCGGTGGGCACGGTCACCGGGATCGGGGCCATGGCGGGCGGCATCGGCGGCGTCCTGGTGCAGAAGCTCTCGGGCGCCCTGACCGACGCCTTCGCGGGAACCCCCCAGGTCGCCTACGGGTTCATGTTCCTGGTCTGCGCGATGAGCTACCTGGTCGCCTGGGGCATCATCAAGATGCTCGTGCCTCAGCACAGGACCATCACCGACCTGTAGGTAGGGCCGGCCCCCGGGGGCCGCGCGGGATATTGTTGATCGCGGGGCCGATTGCGGCGATGGCTGGGGATCAATGAATATTGTCTATGGCGTGGCCGGCGAGGGCCTGGGCCACGTTTTCGAGGCGATTGAGATCGGCAGGCTGTTGAAAGCCGACGGACATTCGCTCAAGGTCCTGACCTTCGGCGACCGCGCCTGCGATTCGCTCTCCGAGTTCCAGCCGACGCGCATCGAGGGGATCCATCTGTGTTTTGACGAGAGCGGGCTGTCGCTTTGGCTGACCTTCCGAAAGAACCTCCGGTTTTTCCCGTTTTTCCTGAGAAACACCCGAAGGCTGCTGCGCGAGCTCGAGGACTTCAGGCCGGACGTCTTCATCACGGCCTACGAACCGTTCACGACGTTCGCCTCGCACAGGCTGAAGCGGCCGCTGATCAGCATGGACAACCAGAATGAGCTGCGGGACCTTCCTCCCCCGCGGGGAAGCGGCGCCTTCGCATTCCATCTGGCGCGCCTGACGACCCGCGTCGTCACCTTCGGGGCGCAGGATTACATCGTGAAATCGTTCAACCGTCGCGACCGCGGGAC
>DATNLY010000170.1:0-4383 GCA_035602635.1 Opitutaceae bacterium
CCGCGCAGGCCGCGCCGGCGAAGGCTACGACCGCGGCGGCCGCGGAGAGGCGGGCAACGAATTTCACAGACGCCTTAATTGCCGCGCCCCGATGTCCCGGCGATAATATTTTGAGGCGCAGCGTATCAAGTCGCAGGCCCGGTAGGCGAGGGAGGCGGCCTCGCGCAGCGACGGGGCCTCCGCCGTGACGCCGAGGACCCGGCCGCCCGCGGTGACGAGCCTGCCCGCGGCGTCCCGCGCGGTTCCCGCGTGCAGTACGGAGACTCCCGCCGGCAGGGCGGAGGGGATGTCGATCGCGTCCCCCGAGGGGTACGGGCCCGGGTAGCCCGCTGCGCTGACGACGACGCAGATCGCGTGCACCGGCCTCACCTCAAGCCTGAAGGAGCCCAGGGCCCGCCTGGACGCCGCCCAGAGGAGTTCCAGGGGGTCGGTCGCGAGCCTCGGCAGGACCGCCTGGGTCTCGGGGTCCCCGAAGCGGGTGTTGAACTCAAGCACCTTGGGCCCGTCCGACGTGAGCATTATCCCGATGAAGAGGGTCCCGCAGAAGTCGATGCCCTCGTCGGCGATAGCGTTGACCGAGGGCCTGACGATCGACCGCTCGATCGTTTCCAGGAGCGCGCCGGTGACGACCTCGGCCGGGGAATACGCGCCCATCCCGCCCGTGTTAGGCCCGAGGTCCCCGTCATGGATCCTCTTGTGGTCCTGCGAGGTCGGAAGGATCACGTAGTCGCGCCCTGAGACGACCACGAGGATCGAGGTCTCCTCGCCCTGAAGGCAGTCCTCGACCAGGATCTGGCTGCCCCCGGACCCGAATTTTCCCCCGTCGAGCATGTCGCGCACGGCGGATTCCGCCTCCTGGAGGGTCTGGGCCACGACGACGCCCTTTCCGGCGGCCAGACCGTCCGCCTTGACGACGATCGGGGCCGTGCGCGTGCGCAGGTAGGCGAGCGCGGGCTCCGTCCTCTCGAACAGCCCGGCCTCGGCGGTCGGAATGCCGTACTTGACCAGGAGGTGCTTCGTGAAGGTCTTGGATGCCTCGAGCCGCGCCCCGGCGGCGGTCGGCCCGTACACCGGGATGCCGGCCTGCGCAAGGCGGTCCGAGAGGCCGAGGGCCAGGGGGACCTCGGGCCCGACGACGACGAATCCGGCCCGCTCCCGTTGCGCCAGCGCAACGAGGCCCCCGATGTCGTCAGCCTTGACCGGGAAGCATTCGGCGTCCTGGGCGATTCCCGCGTTGCCCGGAGCGCACAGGACCCTCGGCCTGCCGGGCGACGCGGCGATCGCGCGCACCAGCGCGTGCTCGCGCCCGCCTGAGCCGACTAAGAGGACGCAGCGGGGAAGGTCGGCTGGCTTCAAAGGACCTGGAGCTTCTTGCGGTAGAAATCGACGACCTCCGCCGGACTGTCCGAGAAGAGGATGTAGTCCGCCATCCAGGCGGGAGCCCGCCCCGAGCGGATCATGTCGCGCACCTGCCGCCTGAGGTTCGACCAGTACCTCGCGTTGAAGAACACGAAGGGCACCCGCGGCCGGATGCCCAGCTTCAGGTTGCACAGCTCGATGCCGATCTCCTCAAGAGTTCCCACGCCGCCGACGTTGAAGATGCAGAAATCGGCGACCTCAAACCATTTCTGGCGGAAATGGCGCGAGGACTCCTGGAACGTGTTGAAGAAGTCGACGCCGAGCTCGGGCGGCTGCGCCTCCAGCTCGAGGAAGCAGGCCCCCGTGAGCGAGCCGCTGCTGCGGGCCTGGTCGGTGGCAACCCGCATCACGCCCCCGCCCCCTCCCGTCAGCACCCCGAGGTTGGGGCCGATGAACGCCGAGATCTGGTCCACCAGCCCGGAAATCCGGTCGACGTCCACCTTGTCCAGGCCCACGGCGGAGCCGTAGAAGGCGAGGATCGTCGCCTCCTGGAACTTCCGGCCCGTCTCCTCGCGCACGAAGAAGCCGTGCTCCTTCTTGTAGGTGTGCAGGTAGATCTCCTTCGTCACCTCGTCGTACCAGTAGACCGGCATGTTGATCGCGGCGAAGGTGTCCAGGCGTGCGTGGGCGTTGCTCGACAGGAAGTAGCCGTGGGTGCGGGACGCCTTCCTGAAGATGATCCGCTTCAGCTTGACGTCGGTTATCCGGGTCAGGAGCTCGATCTGCTCAAGCAGGTCCGGGAAGAAGTCTAGCACCAGCGTGTCGGCATCCTTCGGGGCGAAGTCCAGCGCCTGGATCATCGTGCGGTGGCCGCAAGCGCCCGCGTTGTCGGCGTAGAGCTTGCGCACCTCCTCCGCCGTCGCGCCCTTCAGGCAGATCGAGCGGTTCTCCATCGTCGCGCTCTGGCCCCTGACCGAGATCCCGGTCCTGGGCCGGGCCTCGCCCGAGTCCTTCGGGGGGCGCCCGTCCAGGTTCGAGTAGATCTCGGTCGCCGCGCCGAGGAGCTTCTGCCTGCGGCGGGACAGCGCCTTGAACTCGGGGTCGCTGGCCTCGGGGGCCCGGAATATCTCGACTGAGACCATCGGGTTCACGATGGGGTGGTCGCCCGTGTTGTAGATCTCGAGCATCACGTTTGTCCCGAACGTCTTCACCGGGTCGAGCAGCACCGCGCTCGTGTGGATCCCGAAGTTGCCGGGGCCCTGGTTCAGCACGACGTAGTGCTCCTTCAGGTACATGGAGCAGCTCGTGAGGATCCCGGAGTGGGGCGCCACGGCGAGAGGCGAGGCGTCGTGGCGGATCTGCACCTTGTCGAGGAAGTTGCGCCCCGCGGCACCGCTGACGATGAGCTCGAAGTTCATCCGCTGGAGCCTCGGGTTGAGTGTGTAGCTCACCTGGTGGGGCGTGAGGAATACCGAGCCCTGGCGGTCGATGCTGGTCGTGTTCGGCAGCTTGAGCCGGTTCTCGCGGACGGCCGTCCAGATCTCCTCGGAGGAGAGCTTTGCGCCGGCCGGCGCGTAGAAGAGGCGCCCGATCGGGGTGCCCGAGCGCAGCAGCTTCTTCCAGTAGCCCGAGTTCGGGAAGCTCGTGTCGAACACGAAGGCGTCCGCCCCGAGGACGAGCCGGTTGCCGTCTACCTCTGGGGCCCCGTGGGTCTGCATCTCGATCCCGATCCGCGCCAGCGAGCTGCGCTCAGTGAACTTGAGCTCGCCGATCATCGACTTCATGAACTCAAACTCGGTCGGGTTCCGGGGCCAGAACGCCAGCGCAAGCGTCACGGTGCGCTCGTCCTTGTTTTTGACGGTGAGGATCTGGCCGTCCAGGCTAGTCCAGAATTGCTCGGCGCTCATTGTGGGAACCGAAGAGGCTGACAGATGGGCACATCGGACTCAAGCGGCGAACTCCGCTATAGAATTGCAAATCGCGGCCGCCGCAGCATAACCCCTTACCTTAACGCCCCAATATGAACTATTCCAAGAAGGTATTCGCCCTCTCTCTCGCCGCCGCGTCCTACGCCCTTGGCCAGGATGCAAAGGACGCAGCGCCGGCCCAGGCGGCCGCTGCCGCTCCCGCCGCGGCGGTCGTTCCCGCCGTCCCAGCCGCCCCGGCGTTCACCGACGCCCAGCTGCTCGAGGAATTCGGGTGGCTTGTCGGCAAGAGGACGGGGCTTTCCGAGTGGGGGTTCAGCCCGGCCGAGGCCGACACGATCGCGAAGGGGCTGCTAGCCGCGCTGAACGGGCAGGAGTCGCCGTACGTGGTCCAGAAGATCGGCCCCGCAATGGACGAGTTCATCCAGAAGAAGCAGGCCTCCCTGCTGCAGGCCATGAAGGCGAAGAATATTGCGGAGGCGACGGCGTTCTTCGCGAAGCTCGCGGATGACAAGACCGTCTCGATGCTCCCGGACGGCCTGCGCTTCAAGGTCGTCGAGCCGGGCGCGGGCGACCCGCCCAAGCCGGCGGACACGGTCAAGGTGAACTACACGGGCACGCTCATCAACGGCACCGTGTTCGACTCGTCCGAGCGCGCGGGGAAGCCGGTGGAGTTTGCGCTCAACAAGGTGATCGCCGGCTGGACCGAGGGCCTCCAGAAGATTTCCAAGGGTGGGAAGATCAAGCTCTACGTTCCCCCGCAGCTCGCCTACGGCGACGACGGCCGCCCCGGGATCCCGCCCGGCGCCGTGCTCATATTTGACATAGAGCTCCTGGACATCACCCCGGCCCCGGTGCCGGCCGCCGCTGCCGCCCCGGCTGCGCCGGCGACCCCGCCCGCAGCGGGCAAGTAGGCCCCGGCGCCATGGGCGGCGGGCAGGACGACCTCCCCTGAAATCCGCGGACGTCAATCTGTACCTGGTCGGTTTCATGGGAACCGGCAAGACCACCGTGGGGCGCGCCGTCGCCCAGCGCATCGGCTTCAAGGGCGTCGACAGCGACCACGAGATCGAGCGCAAGGCGGGCAAGGAGATCACCG
>DATNLY010000174.1:0-2708 GCA_035602635.1 Opitutaceae bacterium
CCCGACATCGATTCGCATCTGGTTGTCGCGCTGGAGGATTCCGGAGAGGCCCTCCGCCACGATCAGGAGGATGAGGCCGATGTGGGTGAGCCAGATCCCCGATTTCCTCCAGGAGAGGCGGAAGCGGTAGACGTGGGCCGCCACGAGGTTCAGGATCAGCATCCCGCCGAGGAGGTATCCCCCCGGGAAGACCGGGACAAAGATTCCGGTCCCCGAGATCTGCGCGAAGACGAAGAACGAGCGGAAATACTTCTCCTGCACGCCCCAGACGCCGAGGTGCACCTGGTCGAGCGTCGCCGTGAAGACGATGACCACGGAAAGCACGAGCAGCGCCACCGTCAGGCGCATCGACGTCAGGAAGGCGAGGGGATTCGGGCGCGGGGAGGCCATCGCTCGCCTAGGGAGTCCGGACTGTCCTCAGGAAGGCCATGAACGAGGGCTTGGCCCGGGCCACGGCATCCGATGGGCCCGTCAGCTTGAAGAACCAGGTGCCTCCGTTCCATGGAACGAGCGCCGCCACGATCGGGCTCGCGCCGTCGGAGGCGTCGAGCACAACGAAGTGAAGCCCGCTGCTGTCGACCGCCGCCGTCGACTGGGCGAGGCCGGCCTCGTCCACCGGGGAGAGCCCCGCCTGGCCCCGCCAGCGGTTCACGTTTGCCAGCACCCCTCCCACGTCGCCCGGGAAGGCCGTGATCGCCACCTCCGCGCCCCCGCCCGCGGCGTAGCTGCCCCGGCGCATCGCGTTGCCCGGGGCGTTCTGCCAGTCGGCGGGGGCCGTCCAGAGAAGGGAGGCGCCGCTTTCCGCCTGCACCGGGACCGAATCCATCGGGGCGGGGGCCGCGGCGGCGGGCGCCGGAAGGGCGATTTCGCCGACACTCCTCCTCGGCAGGTCGTTCGTGTTCGCCTGGCCGCCCGCGTCCTGGGCCAGGGCCGGCCCCGCGGCCGGCCCGGCCGCAAAGCTGACAGACTGAAGGAAGGCGCCGAAGGCGTCCTTCTGCGTCTCGACGATGCCCGACGGCCCCATCATCTTGAAGAACCACACGTGTCCCGGGAGCCGGAGCCAGGCGCCGAGGATCCGGGCCGGGTTCTTGTCGCTGCCGACGCCGGTCATGTCGGCGACGACGAACTGCCCCGCGCCCGACGCCAGTCCCTGGAGCTGCCCGGCCAGCTCGCCCTGGGAGATCGGCGGGAGCCTCAGCTGGTTTCGCCAGCGGTTGATGTTCGCCAGGTCGTCGCCCCCCGTGCCCGGGAACGAGACCACCGACACGTCCGCGGAGGCTCCGTTGGCGTCGGACACGAGGAAGCTTCCCTGGCGCATGCCGCTCGCCGGCTGCGTCCTCCAGCCGGCCGGCGCCGCCCAGTGGATGCCGGCGGCATCGGCGGGCGTGGCCGGCTCCGCCGCGGGCGCCGCGGCCGCGTCCGCCTCCTTCGGGATCCGGTAGCTTGTGATGTTCCTGTCCCTGCACGCGGACATGCCGCACGCGATTGCGGCCAGCACGAGGCACGCCTTCCGGCTCAGGGTCGGGGAAGGGTGGGGCATGCGGTCCTGAATGGGCTCCAGGCGGGGTGCTCTATTTCTTTCCCGCTCCCGGATCGGCGCTCTATTTCTGGAGGCTGCGGACGTAGGCGACCAGATCCTTGATGTCGGCGTCGGAGAACTTGTCACCGAACGCCTTCATCCTCTCCTTGCCCGTCGAGTCGGTCAGGCCCCCCTTGATCTGCTTCGCGGCCTGATCGTCGGTGAACCCCTTCTGGTAGTCCGCCGAGGTCATGTCCTTCACCTGGGCCATCCGCCCCGCCTTGGTGTGCCCGGAGCCGTCGGGGCCGTGGCATGCGGCGCAATTCGCCGTCCAGTTGTCCTTGGCGTCGGCGAGGAGTTGCGGGACCGCGCAGAGCATCAGCGCGGCGGCGGGGAGTGTGAATTTTTTCATGGGTTTGTTTTCGTTCGACTGGGAAAATCGGGGTCGGCTCAGGCGATTGGGCCTTTTTCGGCCGATCACGTCGAACTCAATCGCGGTTCCGGTCATGGCAATTGATGCGCAGCGTGGGCCATGGGTTCCCCGGAATTTCGCAAGATATGCGCGGGGTCCAACAAAATACGCGAAGCGGCCACGGGTAAGTTGCCATAGACTTACCCTCAGCAGCCATGGCCCCGAACCGAAAATCCTCGATTGTATTAGCCTCTCTGACTGTGGCCTTTGCCGCCCTGGCGTATTCGTTCTACCTGGTCCCGGCCCGGCCCGGGCGCGTTGACCGGGCACCCCTGATCAAGCCCGATACGTTGGCGGCCGTCCCGGGCACGATTCGGGTCTCCGCCGGCCAGCTCATCCGAAGCGGCGGCGACGTCTCCGGCATGGACTGCTACGCCTGCCACCACAAGGAGAGCCCCCCGGAGGTCAAGGTTGACGCGGTCGGCAACATCATCCTGCCGAAGGAGCACGCCGACCTGATCATCAGCATGCGCAACTGCGCGGAGTGCCACCCGCCGAGCGACCCGGTCAAGCTGGAGTACGACGACTCCGGCAACGTGATCGTACCCGCCGCCCACAAGGGCCTCCTCCTGATGGCCCACGGCCGCAGCCTGAGAAACAACAACTGCTACAATTGCCACGACCGCGACCAGCTCGACAGGCTGCACACGCCCGAGGGGGCGTCGCTCAAGTTCGAGCAAGCGACCCTCCTTTGCGCGTCCTGCCACGGGACGACGT
>DATNLY010000185.1:0-8138 GCA_035602635.1 Opitutaceae bacterium
GATGAGGACGGGGTTGTTCTTCGTGCGCCTGCAGAGGATCTGGATGACGCGGCGGATCTCGGACTTGCGCCCGACGACCGGGTCCATCTCGCCCTTGCGCGCCAGCTCGGTCAGGTCCCTGCCGAAAGCCTTGAGCGCCGGGGTCTTGACCTCCTTCTTCTCGTCGGTCTGCCCGCCGGGCCTCTGCGGGGTGCCGGCCGCGGCCTCCTCGCCGGGCCCCCCCTCGCTCCCGCCAGAGAACTGGGGGTCGAGCTCGCGCAGGATCTCGTTTCTCGTGCGCTCGATGTCGACGTCAAGGGACTTGAGGACCCGGGCCGCGACGCCCTCGCCCTCGCGCAGGAGGCCGAGGAGGATGTGCTCCGTGCCGACATAGGAATGGTTGAGCGCCTTCGCCTCCTTGCCCGCGAGGGCAAGGACCTTCTTCACCCTGGGCGTGTAGGGGATGCTCCCCGGCGCCTTGGTCTCCTGGCCGGTGCCCACCTGCTTCTCCACGGCGGCGCGCACGGTGTCCAGGTCGAGCCCCATCTTCTGGAGAACGCTCACGGCGACCCCCTGCCCCAGCTTGATCAGGCCGAGCAGGATGTGCTCCGTCCCGACGTAGTTGTGGTGGAAGCGGTCGGCCTCCTTGCGGGCCAGCGCCAGCACCTGCTGTGCGCGCGGCGTGAAGTTGTT
The DNA here is from genome assembly GCA_035602635.1 of Opitutaceae bacterium. Taxonomy (GTDB): domain Bacteria; phylum Verrucomicrobiota; class Verrucomicrobiia; order Opitutales; family Opitutaceae; genus Palsa-1447. Next base: position 673 of record DATNLY010000185.1, read on the forward strand.
CATCGGTTCCTGGGACATGGAAAGGTTCCTTGGGCTTCGGTCAGTTGGTTCCGTTGGCAGACAAAGTGAAATCCGGCCTGGCAAAATTGGCAAACTCGGAACGCAGCCTCTCGGCCCGGAGCAGGTCGCGCTGGCCGGCCTCGAACTCCCCCTTCTGGGCGTGCTGGAGGTGGCCGGGCTGGGCCTCGATGAAGAGGCGGTCGGTCACCGAGCGCTTGGCGTCAGGGAACACCCCCAGGTCGACCCCCAGGCGGATGAGGGAAAGCAGGTTCATGGCCTCGTTGGAGCTCAGGACGTGCCCGTTCTGGAGGATGCCGAAGGCCCGCCCGATCTTGTCGAACAGCTTCCCGGAGTCCGCCTCGAGGAGGCGGGCGCGGGCGTTGAGCTCGTGCTCTATGATGGAATGCAGCACGCCGGAGAGCCTCTTCAGGATCTCCTCCTCGGACTCGCCGAGCGTCGTCTGGTTTGAGATCTGGAAGATGCTCCCGCTCGCGTCGGAGCCCTCCCCGAACAGCCCGCGCACGACCATCCCAAGCTGGTTCACCGCGCGCACCACCTTCTCCATCTGGTTGCCGATGACGAGCGCGGGCAGGTGCATCATGGCCGAGGCTCGCATGCCCGTCCCCAGGTTCGTCGGGCACGCCGTCAGGTACCCCAGGTCCGGCGTGAACGCGTAGTCCAGGGACTCCTCGAGCTCCGAGTCGAGCTCGTTGATCGCCGCCCAGACCTTCTTCAGCTGGAAGCCCGCGCGCAGCATCTGGATCCTCAGGTGGTCCTCCTCGTTGATCATGACCGAGAACGCCTGGTCCCTGCTGATCACGACGCCGCTGCCCTGCTTCGAGCCGCTGAGCTCGCGGCTGATGAGGTGGCGCTCCACGAGGATCCGCTTCTCGAGCTCGCCCAGCTCGCCGACGCCCACCGACAGGCCGCGCTTCATGGCCGGCGCCGATGTGACGGCGGTCCTGCAGGCGTCGAGGATGCCCTCGCGCTGGGCCGGCTTCGCCCAGCCCGGGAAGGGATGGCCGGCAAGGTTGCGCGCGAGCCTGATCCGCGTCATCAGGACGATGGCGGACTTGCTGCTCGTCGAATCCGTGAGCTCCGACGGCGTGTCGATCAGCGATCCGATGGTCATGGGCTCAGCGGGCCGGCTTCTGCTCGGTGGCCTGTTTGACCTGGTTGATTTCATCGCGGCAGCGTGCGGCGTCCTCGTAGCGCTCGGCCTTGATGGCCTCGGTCAGGTCGACCTCGAGCTTGGTGAGCCTGTCGTAGAGTGACTTCCTCTCCTGGGCCCTCTGCGGGACCTTGCCCGAGTGGACGGTCCCCTTGTGCATGCCGTCGAGCATGGGGTCCAGGATCCCCTTGAAGGCGCCGTAGCAGGCGGGGCACCCGAAGCGCCCCTGCTTCTTGAAGTCCGTGGGGGAAAAGCCGCACTGCTCGCAGCGGACGCCGGCCGACGCCGGGTCGGTGTTCAGAGAGGCCTTGAGCAGGAGATCCGCCAGCGAGAAGCCGCTCGGGTCCGTGACGCCCTTCTCCTGGGCGCACGCCTCGCAGAGGTCCACCTTGTGCACCTTGTTGTCCAGGATCTGGGTGAGGTGCACCGTGGCCGGCTTCGAGCAGAGATCGCACTTGAGCGGGTTAGCCATGGATTGTTGTTATTGGTATGCACCTATTGTGCCATGAGATGCCCCATTGGGCAAGCCGCGCGCGCACACCGCCGGCGAGCCGCAAAAGAGCCCAGGGTGAGCCAGATCTAGCGCCACTTCGGCGCACCCGCCTCAAATCCGCGTCCCCTCGATGAGCACGCGCTTTTTGAATGCCTTCATCAGCTTGCGCGTGACCGGACCGGGCTTGCCGGAGCCTATCGTGCGCCCGTCCAGCTTGACGACCGGGATGACCTCGGCCCCGGAGCCGGTGAGGAAGCACTCGTCCGAGCACCAGAGGTCGAAGCGCGTGAGCTGCGCCTCGCGCTCGGGGATGCCGAGGTCCCTCGCGATGTCGATGATCGCGCTCCGGGTCACGCCCTTGAGGGCACCCTGCGCCGCGGACGGGGTGAGCAGCTCGCCCTTGTGGACGATGAAGACATTGTCGGCGGTGGCCTCGGCGACATAGCCCTGCTCGTTGAGCATGATCGCCTCGAGCGCCCCGGCCTGCTTCGCCTCGATCTTGGCGAGGATGTTGTTCAGGTAGTTGAGCGACTTGACCGTCGCCGGCAGGGCCCCCGGGGCGATGCGCCGGGTGGGAACGGTGACGATCGCCAGGCCGTTCTGGTAGTGCTCCGCCGGATAGAGGGAGATCTTGCTCGCGATGACGAAATAGGAGGGCTTCGCGCAGAGCCACGGCGCCAGGCCCAGGTCCCCCACGCCGCGGGTGAGGACCAGGCGGATGTACCCGTCCCTCAGCTTGTTGACGCGGCAGGTCTCGCAGACGGCATCGCTCCACTGGGCGTGCGTGAGCGGGTTGTCCAAGAGGATCGCCTTCGCCGAGTTGGCGAACCGCTCCAGGTGCTCGTCCAGGCGGAACACGTTGCCTCCGTAGAGCCGGATCCCCTCGAAGACGCCGTCCCCGTAGAGGAGCCCATGGTCGAAAACCGACACCTTGGCGTCGGCCTCTTCCACAAAACGTCCGTCGAGATAGACCTTCATCCTGCCATGCTATTATCCGGGCCAAAGCCTTGTCGAGTTCGTTGAGGCCGAAATCCCCCCGGCCCCCGAATCGGGCCCGGGATGCCCCGACTGCCTACGGCGCTCAGATGTGGATCGCCTCTCCCAGCGTGACCGCGGCGGCCTCCATGACCGCCTCGCCCAGGGTCGGATGCGCATGGATGGTCTGGTGGATCTCCTCTGCGGAGGCCTCGAGGTTCATCGCCAGGCAGTACTCGGCGATCAGCTCGGTCGCCTCGGAGCCGATGATGTGCGCCCCGTAGATCTCCCCGGTCTTTGCGTCTGTGACTACCTTGACGAAGCCGTCCGTCTCGGCCGACGCCACAGCCTTGCCCGACGCCGTGAACGGAAACTTGCCCACCTTGACATTGAGGCCCCTCTCCCGGGCGGCCTTCTCGGTGAAACCCGTGCTGGCAACCTGGGGCTGGCAATAGGTGCACGCGGGGAAATTCTTGACGCGCCTCGGCTTGGCGAAGCCGAAAATCCCGTTCACGGCGCTGACCGCCTCGAAGGTCGCAACGTGCGCCAGCCACGGCGGCCCGATGATGTCGCCCGCACCGTAGATGCCCGTGATGCTCGTCTGGTAATCGTCGCCCACCTTCAGGAAATTGCGCTCGAGCTCGGGCTTGAGCGCGGGGGCGAGGACGCCCTCAAGGTTGGCGACCACGCCTATCGCCGAGAGGACCGACTCGGCCTCCACGGATGATTTCGCGTCGCCAGCCACCAGGTCCACCTTCACCGAGCCCTTGCCGACGCGGAAGTTCTCGCACTTCGTGCCGGTGTGGACCGCGATCCCCTGCTTCTCGAACGCCCTGTGGAGCGTCCTTGAGACCTCCTCGTCCTCGTTGGGGAGGACCTGGGGAAGCATCTCGACGAGAGTGACCTTCGAGCCGAGCGCGTTGTAGAAATAGGCGAACTCGGCGCCGATCGCCCCGGCCCCGACGATCACGATAGATTTCGGAAGGACCTTCGAGGCCAGGGCCTCGCGCGAGGTCATGACGCGGACGCCGTCCACCTCGAGGCCCGGGATCCGGCGCATCTTGCAGCCCGTCGCCACCAGGATGCTCTTCGCGCGGAAGAACCTGCCCTTGTGCTCGCCCTCCCTGATGGAGACCATCCCGGCCGCGCTCACCTGGCCGGCGCCCAGGAGATAGTCGACCTTGTTCTTCCTGAACAGGAATTCCACCCCCTTGGCCATCTGTCCCGCCACCGCGCGCGACCTCTCCATCACCTTGGCGAAGTCGAAGCCCACCTCCTTGGCGGAAAGGCCGTAGGCGTCCGCCTTCCTCATCTTCTGGTAGAGCTCGGCCGTCTTGAGCAGGGCCTTCGTCGGTATGCAGCCCCAGTTGAGGCAGGTGCCGCCCGCCCGCTCGAGCTCGATGCACGCCACCTTCTTGCCGAGCTGCCCGGCCCTGATGGCGCCGGCATATCCCGCGGGTCCCCCGCCTATGACAATGAGGTCGTATTCCGTCGCGTCCGCCATGGCGTCAACGTGCCCCCCCTTCGGCGGTCGGCAACTAAATATCGATCACGTCTCCGCCCTTGGCCGGGGGGCCCCCCGGGGGGCCTGGCGGCGGGCGCCCGGACGAGCTTGTGGCCGCGTTCACGACAAAATTGGTCAGGCTCACAACGAGCGACCCTCCCACGGCCGGCCAGAAGCCCGACACGGTGAAGCCGCCGACGAATTGCCCGACAAACATGAACAGGAAGGCATTGATAACCACAATTCCCAGGCCCATCGTGACGATGATGAACGGCAATGTGAACAGCACGAGGACGGGCCTCAGGATGGCGTTGAACAGGCTCAGCAGGATGACAACGGCGACCAGGGAGCCAAAGTCGCTGCAATGAATGCCCGTCACGACGCGGGTCGCTATCACGACGCCGAGCGCGAGGACCAGCCATCGCACGAGCAGCCTGCCAAACGGTGAGCTCATCAGCACCGCAACTCTCCCCCGTGGGAACACCCGGGCAATGAAAATCATCGTCCCCCAGGGTCTTCCGCAATGCGGCAGGGCCGCCGACCGGTTGGCCCGCAGGCATGGCGGCCGCCCGCATACTGTCCCTTGACTCTGATAATCTGTCTGATAATCTGATTCGCATGGAAACAACCCTCACAGCCTTTCAACGCCAGTTCTCCAAGGCCCGGCAGGCTGCCGACCGCGGCGACACCGTGGAGATCAAGGCCGACAACAAATTGGAATACGTCTTTGCCCGCCGGCCGAGGGTCGCTTCGAGCCCGTTTGCCGATATGGAGCACCTGTTCGGTGTCGTGTCATTGAATGCAAGGAAGGAACCCGCCCGTGACCGGATTCGCCGCCGTCTTCGCAAGAACGCTGCTGCTTGACGCAGGCGTCTTCGTCGCCGCCATTGACCGGACGGACGAGAATCACGCCTGGGCCCGGCGCACCCTTCCCAGGTTGAGCGGCAGGGTTGTCACCTGTGAGGCTTGCCTTGCGGAGGCCATGCACCTGCTGGAGAACTCCCCGGCCGCGGTTGGCGCACTGAGGCGCCTCCTGGAGCGGATGGAGGTTCTTCCCGTCCTGGCAACCGACCTTCAGGGCGTCTTTGACCAGATTGCCAACTTTGCCCCGAGCATGGACCTGGCCGACGGATGCCTGGTTGTTCTTCAAAGGCGAATCCCTCGCTCGATTGTGGTCACCACCGACCATCGCGACTTCGCCACATATCGCATTCCCTTTTTGTCCCCGCGCGGCATATTTGCCCGGTGACCCCAAGCCCGCCCCGGAGTAAAGCCCGGCAATGAAAATCATCGTCCTCCAGGACTACCTCCGGAGCGGGGGAACCGAGCGCCATTCGATCCTGCTGGCGCGCGAGTTCGCCGCGCTGGGCCACGAGGCGCAGCTGGTCACGTTCCGCCCCGGCGGCAGGCTCTCCCTCTCGGCCGGCCCCGGGTGCCGCTCCCTTCAGCCCTTTGACACCGGGATCGACTGGTTCGCGCCGGGCCTGCTCCGGACGGTCCTCGGGGGCCGCCCCGACATCGTGCTCTGCATGGGCAAGACGGCGAACTGCTTCGCGGGGCGCATCCAGGGGCGCGCCGCCTCCAGGAGGCTGCCCACGAAGGTCGTCGCGACGCTCCGCGCGGGCGGCAGGATTCTCCCCCTCTACTACTCCTCCATCAAGAATGCCTCGCATGTCGTCGCCAACAGCATCGACGCGGCGGACAACCTCGTGAACGAGCACGGCCTGGCGCGGGACAAGGTCTCCGTGATCCACAATTCCCTGGTCTTCCCGGGGACGTCATGGGCCATCGACCGGGACCTCCGCACCACGCTGGGGGCGGGCCCCTCGACGACGGTGCTGCTCTCGGTCGGCATGTTCAGGCCCGAGAAGAACCAGCGCGCGCTCCTCGAGATCGCCGCCGGCCTGCCGGCGGACTTGGACTGGCGGCTCTGGCTTGCGGGCGAGGGCCCGGAGCGCGGGACGTGCGAGAGGCTCGCGGCAACGCTCGGGATCGCCGGCCGCGTCCGCTTCCTCGGCTTCCAGGCCGATCCCGGGCCCCTGTACCGCGCGGCCGACATCGCCGTCCACGCCTCCCGTGAGGAGGCGCTCTCCAACTTCCTGATCGAGGCGCAGGCCCACGGACTCCCGGCGGTCGCGTGCCATGCGCTCGGCATCCGCGAATGCTTCATCCGGGGGCGCACCGGATGGGACGTCGCCCAGGGCGACCACGACGGGTTCAGGGCGTCGCTCGCGCTCCTCGCCGCGGACACCCCGACCGAGCGGGCCGCTCGCTCCGAGGAGGCGCGCGCCTTCGCCCGGAGGGAGTTCGACCCCGCCAGGCAGGTGGGCGCGTACATCCGCCTCTTTGAATCGCTCCTTGGGATCGCCAGGCCCCCTCCCTCCCCGCCGTTTCCGGAGCCCGGCGGCGAACCTCCCGCGCCCCCCGCTTGAAGCCGGAATGCATCCGCCTGCGCGGCGTGCGCCAGAACAACCTGAAGGGGTTCGACCTGGACGTCCCCCTCGGGCGCTACGTCGTCGTGACGGGGCTCTCCGGCGCGGGGAAGAGCTCGCTTGTCTTCGAGGCTCTCCACGCCGAGGGCCAGCGCCGGTATGTCGAGACCTTCAGCGCCTACACGCGCCAGTTCCTTGAGCTCCTCGGCAAGCCCCGCGTCGACTCCATAGAGAACATCAGGCCCTCGATCGCGATCGAGCAGACCAACACGGTGCGCTCGTCCCGGTCCACGGTGGGGACGATGACGGAGCTCACGGACTTCTTCAAGGTGTGGTTCAGCCACGAGGCCGAGTGCTTCGACCCGGAGACGGGCGAGAGGGTCGAGGACGACAACCCCCAGTCGGTCTGGAGGAAGACGCTCGCGGCCCACCCGGGCGCGCAGGTCCTCGTGGCGTTCGAGGTCCGCCGGCCGGCAAACCTCGCCTGGGCGGAGATCCTCCAGAACCTGAAGAACCAGGCCTACGTGCGCGTCCTCGCGGCCGGCCCCGGAGCGGCGGGCCCCGCCGTCCTCCGCGTGGAGGAGCTCCTTGCCAACCCGGCCCCCCTCCAGGGCGCTGAGCGGATATTCGTCGTCCAGGACCGCGTGCGGGTCGAGCAGGCGTCCATGGCCCGCTTCACCGAGGCGGCCGAGACCGCGATGCACTTCGGCCGCGGGGAGGTGCGCATCCTCGATTCCGCGGGCTTGGCCGAGCTCGGGCACTATTCGCGCGGGCTCCATTCCCCGAAGACCGGGCGCAAGTTCCGGCCGGCCACGCCGGCGCTCTTCTCCTTCAATTCCCCGCTGGGCGCCTGCCCGAAATGCCGGGGGTTCGGCCGGGTGATAGAGATCG
>DATNLY010000195.1:0-8397 GCA_035602635.1 Opitutaceae bacterium
CGCGCATCTTCTGGCCCCCCGACAGCTGGCGCGGGAAATAGCCCGTGCGGTCGGAAAGGCCGACAAGCTCAAGGGATCGCCTCGCGATCTCGGAGCGCTGCGCCCTGCCGGCTCCGTGGAGCCTCTGCGGCACCTCGACGTTCTTCAGGACGCTCAGCCAAGGAAGGAGGGTCGGTTCCTGGAAGACGAATGCGAGCTTCTCAACGGTGCCCGCGGGGGCCCCGTCCACCGTGATCCGCCCCGCCGAAGCCGGGATCAGGCCTGCGATGAGCCTCAGGACCGTCGATTTTCCGCAGCCGCTGGGCCCGATCAGCGTGACGAAGTCGCCCCGACGCGCCGAAATGCCGATCTTGTCGAGAATCAGCGGCCCGCCGCCAAAGCGCTTGTCGACGCCCTCGAGCTCGATGACCGGGGAAGGTGCTTCCTGCGTCATCTCAGAACAGGCGAGCGCCAGTGGAGGTCCGCCTCGCCGGCCAGGGCGCGCAGCTCCGACTTCAGTTCATCCATCAAAGCAGGCATCGTTGGCAGGGGGTGAGAATGTCGCCACCGAGCCCGACGCCGCAAGCCGGAGTTTCCGGCGAGGGACCACGCTGGCTCCATTGGGGCCCGAGCGGCCTTCCGCCCGCCGACGTTCACGGGGCTGAGCCTGCCTTTCCCCAAACCAGGCCGGCGACCCACGCTACGCGATCCCCTGACCCAGCGCCCAGTTCAGCACAGGGCTCTGCGGGTGGTTCACGATGACCTGGAGGCCCGCGGACATCCCCGAGGGCAGCCGGACGGGAATCGCGAGCGCCGGCAGGGATGCAAGGCTGGCGGGCGCAGTAAGGCCCAGCATCCTCAGCCGGTTGGCGGGAATGCAGTCCGCCTTGGCCAGCGCCGGAAACGGCGCCGACGCCATCACGAGAAAATCGTAGGCCAGGAAGAACTTCGTCCAGGTGATCTTCAGGGCGGCGAAACTCGGCTCGACTGCCGCGACCTGCGCCTGGGAAATGGCCCGCGCGCGGTCGAGCCGGTCCTGGACCAGGGGGCCGTAGCGGACGCGGTACTTGTCGGCCCATTTCCTGTGGAACTTCCAGCTTTCAAGCCCCGCCAGGACGCCGTAGATCTCGGCCGCCGAGGCGAACTTCTCGAGGAGCTCGTCGCGGGTCGGCCCGTCGGCGGCCGGCGCCAGGTTTGCGGCGGCCGCGCGGCATGCCGACGCCACCTCGGGATCAAGTCCCGGCATCTCAAGATAGCAGCCCCGCGGGGGCCGCTCGCTGGTGCGGAGGCCGACAAGCGCCGCGAGGGCGGTGCGCATGTCGGCGGCCGTGCGCGTGAACCAGCCCGCAGTGTCGAAGCTTGGCGCGAGCGGGACGGCGTCGGCCATCCATGCGTCGCCCGGGACGTTCCGAAAGCCGTAGATCCCGCAGAACGCCGCCGGAAGGCGGATTGAGCCCGCCGTGTCGGTCCCGACCGCAAAGGGGACGATGTCCGCCGCCACGGCCGCCGCCGATCCGCTGCTCGAGCCCCCGGATGTGCGCCCCGGGGATCCCGGCCGCTCGCAGTCGCCGTAGTGGGCGTTTTCCCCGGTCAGGCCCCAGGCGAATTCAAACATGTGGACCTTGCCCGAGAAAATGGCGCCAAGTCCGCGGAGGTCGCGAACGATCCGCGAGTCCTGGCCGGGGGTGGGCCGGACCTCCGGCAGGAAGGATGAGCCCGCAAAGGTCGGCAGCCCGGCGACGTCAAAAAGGTCCTTTATCATGTAGGGCACGCCCCGGAGGGGGCTTCCGGCCGGCGCCGCGGCAAACGCGGCGGCAAGTGCGGGCTCGTCCACGAGCGTCGCCACCACGGCGCGGCGCTGGGCGGGGGACAAGTTGGCCTCGACCCTCCGCCGGACCTCCCGGGCCGCGGCTTCGGGCGAGAGCTGTTGCCATTCGCCAAAGTTCATTGGGGCAAAAGTCTGCGCCCAATGGCCCAAATCGCAAACCATGCGCACAAAACTCCTGTGTAGAAATATTAGACTTGTCCAATTACCGCGTTGACATGGTTCCGGGTGCCGCCATGGCTCCCCCACCCGCCCCGGAGCCATGCCTCGGCCAAAAGACATGAAATCTGCCATCCGCGTCATCCGGTTCACGGAGCTGCTCGCGGCCCAATGCGCCTGCGGCGGGAGTCCGGGGCCCGACCGGGTCGTGTGCGACACGATCGCGAACGGTTCCAGGCGGGCCACCGGGCGGCGGGGAGGTCTCGGCGGCGCGATCATCCTCTTCGAAAAGGACTTCCCAAGGATGGGCCCGGCGGTCCAGGGAGCGAGGGTCGCCGTCCTGGGAGAGGTTACGCGCCGGTGCTGTTTCGCGCTCGGGCTCCGGCGCGGCTCCCGTCCCGAAAAAATCTGGTCCGATTTGGGATTTTTGAATCGCTCCGGTTCGAAATGAGTGCGTCAACAATGTCCCCCCTTCAAGCCATGTCCAAAGTCTCCCCCTCAAAAGCCCCAGAGCCGAAAGCCCACCCAGCACCCGCCGCGCACGCGCGGGAAAAGAACATCGAGCTCGCGCTGTCCTCGATCACCAAGCAGTTCGGCGAGGGCTCGATCATGCGCCTCGGCAGCAATGCCAAGATGAAGGTGGAGACGCTCTCCACGGGCTCGCTCGCCATTGACCTTGCGCTCGGAGTCGGCGGTTTGCCCCTCGGCCGCATCATCGAGGTGTACGGCCCCGAGTCCTCGGGCAAGACGACGTTTTGCCTCAGCGTAATCGCCGAGTGCCAGCGAAAGGGCGGGCTTGCCGCCTTCATCGACGTCGAGCATGCCCTGGATCCAAAGTACGCCCGGGTCGTCGGCGTGAAGCTCGACGACCTGCTCGTCTCCCAGCCCGACGGCGGCGAGGACGCGCTCAACATCATGGAGACGCTCATCCGCTCCAACAGCATAGACGTCATCGTCCTCGACTCTGTGGCCGCCCTGATCACCAAGGCCGAGCTCGACGGCCAGATGGGCGACATGACGATGGGAAGCCAGGCCCGGCTGATGTCCCAGGCCATGCGCCGCCTGACGGCAGTCGTCAGCAAGACAAAATGCGTCTGCATATTCACTAATCAGATACGGGAAAAGATAGGCGTCATGTTTGGAAATCCTGAAACGACGTCAGGCGGCCGCGCACTCAAGTTCTTCTCCTCGATCCGCATCGATATCCGCCGCAAGGACCAGATAAAGACCCCGGAGGGAAAGGTCATCGGCAACCGGACCAAGATAAAGGTGGTGAAGAACAAGGTTGCCCCGCCCTTCACCGAGTGCGAGTTCGACATCATGTACAACGAGGGCATCTCGGCCTCCGGCTCGCTTCTCGACCTCGGGATCGAACACAAGGTGCTCGAGAAAAAGGGTGCATGGATCACCTATCAGGGCGAGCTGGTCGGCCAGGGGCGCGACGCTGCCAAGCAGACGATCAGGGAGAAGCCTGAGCTCGCCGAAAAGATCACCAAGGCGATCTTGGAACGGGCCAACGTCACCGGCGGTACCGTGGTCACGGGCGACAGTGTCGAGTAACTCCGGGCGCAGTGCCATATAATCGCATTTCGCGGGCGGGCTGTGCCTTCAATACTTGACTCGAAGTCAAGTGCGCTACATTTGTAGCGCATGGGTTCGACAGCTGTTTCCCCCACGTCCCTTCGGATACCCGCAGCCACCAAGCGCAGTATAACGGCCGCCGCACGGCGGCGCGGGATAAGCGCCCAGAAGTTCATCATCGAGGCGGCACTTCGCGAAGCCTCACGGGACCGAGTCGCCGAGGAGCAACTCGCGTACGAGCTTGTTTCCGTCACTCGCCGCCATCTTGCCCGCATTGAGGCCGTGGAGGATTCCGAGGATGCCCGCGCCGGTGACGCGGAATGGGCGCGGGTCAAGGCCGGCAAGTCTCACCTTCACACGCCGCAGCAGGCCAAACGTGCCCTGGGCTTATAGGATTTCTTCGGGTGCTGAAAGGGATCTGCGCGCCATCGGTCCGTCCGCGGCCAAGGAGATATTCAATTTCCTAGATAAGCGGATCCAGGGCACGGACGACCCTCGGACATTTGGGAGAGCGCTGCGCCAGTCCAAACATGGTCTCTGGCGCTACCGAGTGCGGGATTACCGGATCATCTGCCGCCTGGAGGATTCCATCCTGACCGTCGTGGTCGTCGCCGTCGGGCACCGCTCGACCGTCTACGGGCAATAGCGTCTCCACGCTTGAGTCCGCGCCGCGGCGCGGGTTGGTTGGGCGTCCATGGCGCGCCCCACGGACACAATCGCCGCCCTCGCAACGCCTGCGGGAACGGCCGCGCTTGCCGTTATCCGCATCAGCGGACCTGCTACCAGTGCGCTAGCAGCCGGGGTCATGGAGTCCGCTCCCCCGCCCCGCAGCGCGACTCATGCGGATTACAGGGATCGTGGAGGCTCAATCGTGGACGATGTGGTTGCTACGCTGTTCGTCGCCCCAAATTCGTACACGGGCGAGGATTCGCTCGAGATTTCCTGCCACGGCAACCCGTTCATAATTCAAAAGATACTTACCGACCTCTTCGCACGGGGTTGCCGACCCGCACATCCCGGGGAGTTCACGAAACGGGCGTTCCTCAACGGACGGATGGACCTGAGCCAGGCGGAGGCCGTGATGGACCTGATCAGCGCGCGCAGCGAGAGGGCCCTTGTGGCCGCCCGGCAGGTGCTGCGCGGGGCGCTCGGCAGGCACCTGGCGGACCTTGTGGCGAAAATCCTGGGTTCATTGGCAACAATCGAGGCCTACATCGACTTTCCGGATGAGGATCTGCCCCCGGAGGACCGCCAACAGATTGAAATACGGATAGCCTCCGCCCTGGCGGGCGCGGACCGGCTGCTTGCAACCGAGCGCACCGGCGCCCTGCTTCGCGAGGGAATCGGGACGGTGATCCTGGGTGAGCCCAACGTCGGGAAAAGCTCCCTCCTCAACCGGATGCTCGGAAGTGACCGCGCCATCGTGAGCCCGGAGCCCGGGACGACGCGCGACTTCATCGAGGAGAGGTTCAACGTGGGGCCGCATGGCCTCCGCCTGGTCGACACGGCGGGCCTGAACCCGGATGCCGGTGGAATCGAGGCCCTCGGGATCGAAAAGACCCTCGAGCGGGCGGCCGGGGCCGACCTCTATCTTCTCGTCCTTGACGCGACACGCCCCTCACCCACCCTGCCCCAGGCATTGCGTGAACGTATCAATCCTTCAAATACAATCGTTGTGCTTAGCAAGGTCGATCTCCTCGGAAATCGGCAGCGTCCGATTGCGATTCCTCCGCAGGGATTGAGGTCCGTCGAGGTCTCCGCGCTCAAGGGAAGCGGGTTTGAACAGTTGCTGGCCGAGGTGTCGCAGCTCGCCGAGGGCCTGCAAACGACCCTCGGCGACGAGCGGATCGCGATCAACGCGCGGCACGCTCATTACCTTGCCGAGACGCGAGCGTGCCTTGCGAGTGCGATTGAGAAAATTTCGACCAGAGGACCATCCGAGCTCATTGCCAGCGACCTTCGAGGCGCCCTGGCGTCGCTTGGCGAGATCTCCGGGAAGGTGGACAACGAGCGCATGCTCGATCAATTGTTCGCGTCCTTCTGTATTGGGAAATGACGGATCTGCGCCGATTGGCGCCCGGTATTCGTCGCTCCAATGCCGAATGGATTATTTCCTAATTCGTTGCAAATAAACAATAAGCGGTACGATGTGATCGTCTGCGGCGCCGGCCATGCTGGCGTCGAGGCCGCGCTCGCGGCTTCCCGGATCGGGGCCTCCACCCTGCTCCTCACGGGAAACATCGACACAGTCGCCCAGATGAGCTGCAACCCGGCAATCGGCGGCCAGGCCAAGGGCCAGATCGTGCGTGAGATCGACGCGTTGGGTGGCGAGATGGCCATCAACACGGACGTCACGGGAATCCAGTTCAGGCTGCTGAATGAGTCGAAGGGTCCGGCCGTCCAGTCGCCGAGGGCCCAGTGCGACAAGAAGGCCTATCAGTTCCGCCTCAAGCACACGCTCGAGCTCCAGCCGAACCTCACCCTGTTCCAGGCCACGGTGACCGGGCTCATCTACGAAAAGGGGTCGGTCGTCGGCTGCCGCACCAATCTCGATGTCGAGTTCAGCGGCCGATGCGTTGTCGTCACGACCGGGACCTTCCTGAGGGGCCTGATGCACATTGGGCAGAACAAGAACGAGGGAGGCCGTCTCGGTGATTTCAGCTCCAAGACCCTGTCAGCGAGCCTGATGGAGGTTGGCATTGAACTCAGGCGCCTCAAGACCGGCACACCGCCGCGTATACTTGGCCGCAGCATAGACTTCGGAAAGATGCAGGAGCAGAAAGGCGACGCCTCCCCGACCTTCTTCGCGTTCCATGATACCCGTGGACCAGAGGAATTGTTCCACGTGGAACATTCCGGCGAGAGGCGCATCGGTTGGGCCCCTGGATCGAACCAGGTCTCGTGTTGGATGACCCATACGACCGACGAGACCGCCAGGATTGTCAGGAGCAACCTGCACAAGTCTGCTATGTATAGTGGCGAGATCGAAGGCGTCGGTCCAAGATACTGCCCGAGCATTGAGGACAAGTTTGTCCGGTTTGCCGACAAGCCGCGGCATCTCCTTTTTCTCGAGCCCGAGGGACTGGCGACAAACGAGTATTATGTGAACGGCCTTTCGACCTCGTTGCCGCTCGATGTGCAGCTGGAAATGGTTCACTCGATACCCGGGCTCGAGAACGCGTCGCTCCTCAGGCCAGCATATGCGGTGGAATACGACTTCGCGCCTCCCACGCAGCTTTATCTGTCGCTCGAGTCCAAGCGGGTTGAGAACCTCTTTCTTGCGGGTCAGATCAACGGAACTTCGGGTTATGAGGAAGCCGCCGGCCAAGGGTTGGTTGCCGGCATCAATGCCGCCAACAAGGCTAGGGGATCCGCCCCGCTGGTCCTTGGTCGCCATGAATCCTATATCGGGGTTCTCATCGACGACCTGGTCACAAAGGGAACGGATGAGCCCTACAGGATGTTCACAAGCCGGGCCGAGCATCGGTTGCTGCTCAACCATGGCAGTGCCGAGCTGAGGCTCGTGCATCATTCAAAATCGCATAAACTACTTGATGTCAATCGCTTAAATAGAATCACTGATAAGATTTCCCGAATAAGAAAATGGATCGATTTTATGGAATTAAATCGTTCCAATGGAGATACTTGGGGCAATATCATCCGCCGGATGGGGCAGGGGATCTCATTGCCTCAGGATTTCATGGACGAAACCCCGCAGGTGCGGCATGAGGTTCTATACCGTATTGCCTATCAAGGCTATCTGGAACGTGAACTTCGGGAGGTCGACCGACTCAAGCATGTTGAGAAGATCCGTATCCCCCTGAACCTCGACTATCTCGCGATCCCGGGTCTCCGTCGCGAAAGTGCGTTGAAACTCACTAATATTAAGCCACTTACACTTGGACAAGCCAGCCGCATGAGCGGTGTAAATCCCACGGATATCAGCCTGCTGATGGTGGCGATCGAGGCGGGCAGGGAAGGGGATTTGGCCGTTTGAGCCTGGATACGAAAGCCGAGTATCGCGCGCAGATCGCCGATCGGCGCGAAAACCTTCGACGCCGCCTTCAAAAAATTGTCCCGGGCCCGTCAGGCTTCGTCTGGGAGGTTGGAAGTGGCCATGGCCATTTCCTGGTGGCCTTTGCGGCGGCGCACCCCGGGGAAGTCTGCATCGGGATCGACATTGCGTCAGACCGCGTGAGGCGCTCCGAGCGGAAGCGCGAGCGGGCACGCCTCGCAAACCTTCATTTTTTCCTGGCCGACTCGGGCGATTTTCTGGCCGCGATGCCGGAACACGCGGTCTTTTCGGCGGTGTACCTGCTTTTCCCGGATCCGTGGCCGAAGCGGCGTCACCACAAGAACCGTGTGATGAATCCCGAATTCCTGGCGACCATCTCGGCGAGGACGAAAAAGGGCGCCGTCCTCTGCTTCAGGACCGACCATGAGCCCTACTTTCGCGACGTCCTGGCCATGGTGCGCGCCCATCGCGGCTGGGCCGAAGCTGCCGGCGGGACACTGCCGTTCGAGGAGGCCACCGTGTTTCAAAAGCGGGCGGAGCGCCATTTTACCCTCGTTGCGACCCGCCTATCGGATAAAAAATCGGCATGAGGAGGAATGTGGCCATCCTGGTCTTCGACGATGTCGAGGTGCTCGACTTCGCCGGCCCGTTCGAGGTGTTTGCCGTCACCGACGAGCTCCGGTCCCGCGGGGCCTTCAACGTTTACACGGTCGCCCCGCTTCCGGCCACCGTCCTCGCGAGAAACGGCCTCAAGGTCGTTCCCCACTTCACGCTCGAGGACTGCCCGCAACCGCAGATCCTCGTCGTGCCGGGAGGGGCGGGGACGCGCCCGCTCATC
>DATNLY010000358.1:0-2671 GCA_035602635.1 Opitutaceae bacterium
ACCTTGCCCACCAAGCACTGGGGTAGTCGAGGGGGTGCGCGAATGCATGGTAGGTCCCCGGGTTTGTCTCCCGCATGAAACCCCGGAAATCCGCGGACGCGAGCCCCACGCAGCCTATCGTCCAGCATGCCGCCGCCGCGGCGAAGGGGCGGACCCGCCGCCCGAGGAGTGGGCCCTCGGCCGACCCGAACACGGCCATGAGGCCGATCGAGGCGGCCACGGTCGAGCCCCCGGCCATCTCGACAATGTAGCGCGAGCAGGCCCCGGCGAATGAGAGGAGAATGAGCGCGCTCAATGCCGACGCGCAGCCCGCCGCGGCGATGACAATCGAGACAGGCCGGTTCGCGGCCGCGCTGCGGTTCCGCCATGCCCAGCTCAGCGCGGCGAGGCCCGCAAGGTGGACCGGCATCATGAAGAGCACTCCGTAGATCTCCTCGAAGCCCAGGTGCCCGGGCGGCCTGTCGTCGGTCCAGAAGGGGTGGAGGAAAGGGAAGTACGGGCTGAACTGCGGGAGCGACAGGACGTACGCGTGCGCGTTGAAGGACACGTACCCCGGGCTGAAGTGCGCGATCGAGCGCTCGTCAAATCCCCTCATCTGGTAGGTGTCGCCAAAGTCGAGCCAGCGTCCGAAGCGCTCGTGGTTGTAGAGGAGGAGCGCGCAGCCCGCAGCGACCGCGAGCCCGGCGGTGAGGGAGGCCATGCCCCACCTGCGCACCGGCATCTCCCCGGGACCGGCGACCGGGACGAGGAACAGGAGCGTGAGCGCTGCCGCCGAGAAGAGACAGGTCACCCGGGAGCCCATGAGGAGGGCGACGGCAATGCCCGCGGAGACGGCCCACCGGGCCCGGCCGCCCGAGTCGTGGAACCTCCACAGGAAATAGATGGCCCACCACAGGCACGCCACGGCGGCGACAATGGGCAGCTCCCACACGGCCGAGCGGCGCAGCGCCACCGGGAGCCAGGAGGCGTTGAAAGCGACGAGGAGTATCCCCGCCAGCGCGGCGGGAGAAAGGTCGGGGAAATGCCGCCTGCGCACCCCCCAGAGCAGGAGGGCCAGCCCGGCTAGCCCGGCCGCCGCGAACGCCGCGACCGCGAGCCGCTGCGGGATCATCCTGCCGGTCAGGATCTTTCCCGCGGCCATGAGCAGCGCGGGGGTGGGGCCAAAGTAGAGGTAGTATCTCCCGCGGTACAGGCTCGCATCCCAGTACCTGTAGGGCTCGTTCGCCCAGGGATCATAGGGATCCTTGAGCGCCAAAAGCCGCGGATCGGGGGCGACCGAGAGGTAGGTGTGGCCGTGCGCGAATCCCTCCGCCAGGTACTCATAGTGGTGCCATGCGTTTCGCAGGTCGCCGTCCCAGGGGGCCACGCCCTCGGAGATCCAGAAGGCCGCCGCGGCGCAGGCGCCAAGCGACAGCCACAGGGCCAGGGCGGCCCGGACCGGGCTCGCGGGCGCGCTCATCGCAGGGGCGCCTTCCTCTCGGCCTCGGCATTCACCGCGTCCCTTATCGCAAGCGCGTCGGGGTGCCAGGGCTGCATCTTGAGCGCCTCCCCGGCCTCGGAGAGCGCGGTCGCGTCGTCGCCGACCGTGTAGGCCGCCCTTGCCAGCAGCACGTGGTCCTGGACGAAGGTCGACGGGTCCCGGACATTTCCGAAGTCGGTGAAGGCGGCGATCGCCGCGAGGGCGACCGAGCAGGCGAGCGCGGCGCGCCTGCCCTGGGGCCAGCCCCTCCAGAACGTCGGCGAGCCCAGGGCGCCCCCCGCGAGGACGGCGAGGATCGCGGCAAGGGGCAGGCGGAATCGGGCGCTCACGAAGAAGAGCAGGATCGACGCCGCACATGCGGCCCCAACGGCCGCCAGCGCGCACGCGGTCCGCGGGGACTCTGCCGCCAGCCTTGCAGCCCCGGCGACGCCGAGCATGAGCAGGATCCCCCAGCAGATCGGGTTCCACGAGAGCCACGGGGAGAGCGCCTTGTGGAACGCGAAGGTCTTGTTGTTGTACTGCTCCCAGTTGTTCAGGAGCGCATAGGCCTTCCGCGCCATGAGCCCCGCCCACCGCAGCGGATGCCCCGAGACCTCGTCGAGGAACCTCCTGCGCCAGTGCCCGTTCATGAGCGGGATGTCCGGCGGCTGGCCATGCGTCTCCTGCGCGTACAGGAGGATGGACTCGGCCCGCGCGGGGTTGGCCCGCGCGAGCTCGGGCGGGAGGCTCACATGCTGCGTGTAGTACCGCCCGTTCGCGCCCGGGCGGTTTGCCGCCCAGAGGTTGTAGGCCCCCTGCCACGGCATGAATCCCGGGACGCCGCTGACCCTCCACTGCCAGGCGGAGGCCGCGCCGAAGAGGAGGATCCCCGCGAGTGAGGCGCCCACGATGCGCGCCCGCGTGCCTGGCATTCCCTTCCGGAACAGCGCGCGCGCCGGGAGCAGGCCCCAGACAAGGAGGAAGTTCGGGCGCACGAGCGTCGCCGCCGCCCAGGAGAGGCCGGCCCCGGCCCAGTTCCGGGCACGGTCCGGCGCGTCGAGGGCCGCCGCCACGAACCGGAGCCCAGCGAGGAAGAGCGTCAGCGAGAGCGTGGCGTCCAGCGCCTGCGTCGCGAAATGCACCATCACGGGGTCGAGCGCGAAGAGGAGACCGCCGGCGAGGGCCCCGCGGTTGCCGAACCAGCGCCGGGCG
>DATNLY010000229.1:0-2459 GCA_035602635.1 Opitutaceae bacterium
TGGAACGCCTCGAGGCTCACCTCGTTGATCCGCCTCCAGAGCGCCAGGTTCTCCCGGTCGCCCGACTGGAGGCGGACGAGCTCGGCGCGCGCCTCCTCCAGGACCGCCGGGTCCGACTCGGCCGAGGCGTTTCCCAGCTTGTAGAGGCGCTCGAACTCCTCGATCGGGTCGCGGGCGAGCGCGGCCTCGTCCCCGTGGCGCTTGAAGGCCCAGATCAGCTTGCCGTACTGGGTCCCCCAGTCGCCGATATGGTTGTCGCGAACGACCCGAGCCCCCGTGAAGGCGAGGAGCCTCGAGATCGCCTCCCCGATGACGGCCGAGCGCAGGTGGCCGACGTGCATCTGCTTGGCGGTGTTGGGGGAGCTGTAGTCGACCACCCAGGTCTCGCCGGCGTGGGCCGCGGCGGCCCCGGCCTCGAGGTCGGCGCGGGTGCGGTGCGCCTTCAGCCAGTCGAGCAGGAGCGAGGGCTTGGCCGAGAAGTTGATGAATCCCGGGCCGGCGACGCTGACGTCATAGTCCTGGCGGACGGCTTCCGCGAGGCCCGCGGCGATGGCGTCGGCGAGCGGCCTCGGGGGCCTGCCGGCCCTCTTCGCGGCGGCCAGCACCCCGTTTGCCTGGAAATCGCCGTGCCGCGCGTCCGCCGTGCGCACGCCTGGCTCGAACGCCCCCGGCTCGATCCCGGCGGCCCGGGCGGAATCCAGGAGGGCCCCCTCCAGCCCGCCTATCAAATCGAATGCCAAGCGCATCCGGCCACTTCACCACCCCGTCGGCGGAAGGCGCAAGCGCGGAGTCTCTGGGCCGTTTTGGCTCGACATTTCCATAGGACGGTATTGGCTCGTACGCTTTCCCGGCCTCGGGGCCTCTTCCTTCACCGCCCATCAACTCCATGACGAGCAAACGCACAATCCCCGCAAGACGCTTCATCAAGCCCACGTTTAACTTCTTGATTGAGAAGAAGAGGGATGGGGGGGAGTTCACCCAGGAGGAGATCCGCTACATCATCGACAGCACCCTCGATGGAGAGATGCCGCTTCACCAGCTGGCCGCCCTCGCCATGGCGATCTACTTCTCGGGGATGTCGGCCCAGGAGACCGCGGACCTGACCGAGGAGATGATGCTCTCGGGCGAGGTGATCGACCTTTCGCACATTGCCAAGCCGAAGATCGACAAGTACTCGACCGGCGGGGTGGGAGACAAGACGGCCCTCGTGCTGGTCCCGCTCGCCATGGCGTCCGGCGTGGTCGTCCCCATGATGTGCGGGGTCGAGCACGACTACGTCATCAACACCCTGGAGAAGCTCGCGGCGATCCCCGGCTTCAAGAGCCGCCAGACCAACGAGCAGTTTGCGGCCCAGCTGGCCAAGATCGGCGGGGCCATCGTCGAGCAGAACGAGGACCTGGCCCCTGCGGACGCGAAGCTCTACGAGCTGCGCAAGGACACGGGCACGATCCCGAGCCTGCCGCTCATCACCGGCAGCGTGCTCTCAAAGAAGCTGGCCGAGGGGGCCGAGGGGCTCGTCATCGACGTGAAGTGGGGCAACGGGTCGTTCATCAAGGATTTGGAGCAGGCCAAGCAGCTTGCGCGCTCGATGACGCGCGTGGGCCGCTCCATGAAGCGGCGCTGCGTCGCGCTTGTGACGGACATGAACCAGCCGCTCGGCGACTCCGTCGGCACCGCCCTCGAGGTCAAGGAGGCGATCCAGCTCCTGAGGGGCCAGGGGCCCGAGGACGTGAAGGAGCTCGTCCTGAAGCTCGGCATGGAGATCGTCCGGCTGGCCGGCGTCGCCGGGTCGACGCTCTCCGCCAAGCAGACGGTCCAGCGCCACCTGACCGACGGGTCGGCCCTTGAGAAGTTCAAGGAGCTCGTGAGGGCGCAGGGCGGCGACACGACCTTCATTGACCATCCCGAAAAGTTCCCACAGGCCAGGCACATACGGAAGCTGCCCGCCCCAAAGCGGGGCTACGTCCACACCATCAACGCGGCGATGATCGCGCGCGGCGTTCACCTGCTCGGCGCCGGCAAGGAGCATCCCCACGACAAGATCGACCACTCGGTCGGGGTATCGGAGATCAAGAAGGTCGGCACCCAGGTGAAGCAGGGCGAGCCGCTCATGATGATCCATTACAACGACGAGGCGAAGCTCGAGCAGGCGCTCGAATTCTTCAAGAACGCCTACCGCCTCGCCCCGAAGCGCCCGACGCCGCCCCCGGCGATCGTCGAGCGGGTGGCCTGAGCCCCGTCAGGGGCCCGTCCCGCCTCAGGCGCGCCCGAGGTACGATCCGTCGGCGGTGCTTACCCGCACCAACTCGCCTTCCTTGACGAAGAGGGGGACCTGGATGACGAGGCCCGTCTCGAGCTTCGCCGGCTTCTGGACGTTGCTCGTCGTGTCGCCGCGGATTCCCTCGGCCGACTCGATCACCTTCAGGTTCACGGCCGACGGGAGCTCGACCGTGAGCGGC
>DATNLY010000232.1:0-2348 GCA_035602635.1 Opitutaceae bacterium
CCCGAACGCGCTGCCCCTGGCGGTCGCGGCCCACCACGCCGTCGAGTTTGTCGGGCTGCCCGAGGCCGAGCTGACCCTCGCGCACGCCACCCTCTACATCGCGACGGCCCCCAAGAGCAACTCGGCGACGCTTGCCCTGGGGGAGGCCCGGCGCGAGCTGAGTGAATCCCCCGTGCAGTCCGTGCCGGCCCATCTCCGGGACAAGAGCGGCCAGGCGAACAAGCGTATGGGACAGGGGAAGGCCTACGCCTATTCCCACGATTTCCCGGAGGCGGTCTCCGGCCAGGACTACCTTGAGCGCCCGGTTCGCCTCTACTCCCCCAAGCCCGTGGGCGCCGAGTCGGCCATCGCCGAGCGCCTTGAGCGCTGGCGCCGGCTCAAGGATTCACTGCCCGCAGGGGGCGGAAAGAAACTTGCCGATGGGCCGGGGCGGAGGTAGCTTCGTGCCATGAAACGCATCGCGTTGATTGCGTTCGCAAGCCTCGTTCTGTCAACGACTGGCGCGGCGGCCGGCTCCCCGACGCCTGCTCCCACGGATGAGCCCGAGGGGAAGATAACCGGCTTTCCCATCGCGCGCGCCAATGGCGGATGGCTGGGCCTCGAGATCAGGGACCAGAACTTCGTCCTGACCTTCTACAACGCCAAGAAGAAGCCGGTTGCGGCGGACGCGTCGGCCGCGGTTCTCTGGTGGTCCGTCCAATACCAGTCCAATCCCGAGAGGACGGAGCTCACCTCGTCGTCCAATCCGTCCGTCCTGGCCTCGGCGCTGACCGTCAGGCCCCCCTATTCGTTCAAGTTGCACATCTCGCTGCTGACCGATGCGGGCTCGGCTCCGCCAGGGGGCGCGGCGCCCCCAGTGCCCGAGAGCTTCATCATCGACTTCAGCGGCTGACGGCTTCCGGGCGGCGCGCGGACACCGCGTTGACAGTCGGCGCCGCCGGGGCGATTTTGGGCGGATGTCCGCGTTCCATCCCCCAGTTTTCGTCACCTCCCGGCCCGCCATGGCCGGCCCTGGCGGTGGTTCCGCCAATTCTGCCATCGCCATGGCCGCGCTTCGGCGGAAGCTTGCGCGATGAGCAAGGCGCAATACGCACAGCGTCACGACGGCCGGGTGGCGGCGCTCCAGTACCTCTATGCCTGGAGCATCAACCCCCCGGATAACCCCGTCGAGGAGCTGAGGCTGTTCTTTGAGGGCCTCGACCAGCCGAGGGAGCACTTTGCGTTCGGCGAGGAGCTGATCGACGGGGTCATCAGGAACCAGGCCGCGATCGACGCCCAGATCCGCGCGATGGCCCAGAACTGGGAATTTGAGCGGATCGCCAAGATCGACCTCGCGATCCTCCGGATCGCGATGTTCGAGATGCTCCACCGAAAGGACATACCTCCCGTCGTCTCGATCAACGAGGCGATCGACATCTCGAAGGAGTTCTCGAACGCCGACTCGAAGCGGTTCATCAACGGGATCCTGGACCGCCTGAAGGACCAGCTCGGCCGCGACGCTCGCAAGGCCTCCGGTTAGGCGCAGGCCCGGGCTATTGGACCGTGCTCTCGCTTTTCAAGAAATTCAGGGGGGGCCTGGCGAGGACCGTCTCGGCGATCGCGGCCAGGACGCCCGGGCTCTTCGGCGGGCGAGCGCTGGACGCCTCGTCGCTCGCGTCCCTCGAGGAGGCCCTGTACGCGGCGGATTTCGGCGTCGAGACGACCCGCGAGATCATGGGCGAGATCAGGAAGGCGGTCCGCGGGGATCAGGCGCTGGAGGGAAGGAAGGCGGCGGAGATCGGGGCGGAGGTGCTCAGGCGCGTGCTGGCGGGATCGGAGGGAAACCTCGCGCCCGCGGCGGCGGCGCCCACCGTGATCGCCCTCATAGGCGTCAACGGCTCGGGCAAGACGACGACCGCCGCGAAGCTCGGCTGGAGGCTGAAGCAGGGGGGGGCGAGCGTCCTCCTCGCCGCCTGCGACACGTTCCGCGCCGCGGCGGTCGAGCAGCTAAAGTCGTGGGCCACGCGCCTCGGCCTGGAGGTCGTCGCCAGCCGCCCCGGCTCGGACCCGGCATCGGTCGCATTTGACGCCGTGCAGGCCGCCCGCAGCCGGGGTCGGGACTGGGTCATCATCGACACCGCGGGGCGCCTCCACACGAAGGGAAATTTGATGTAGGAGCTCTCGAAGATCCGGCGGGTCGTTGCCAAGGTCGACCCGTTGGCCCCGCACCATTCGCTCCTGGTCGTCGACGGCTCGCTCGGCGCGAACTCGATCGAGCAGGCCCGGGTGTTTCACAGGAGCTTCGGCCTGACCGGGCTCATCGTGACCAAGCTCGACGGCACGAGCAAAGGGGGGGCCATCGTCGGGAT
>DATNLY010000238.1:0-7847 GCA_035602635.1 Opitutaceae bacterium
GGGCGGGCCGCAGCCCAACGCGTCGAGCGACCTCCCGCTTCTCCTCGGCGCCTGGGGCGTCGCCTACGACCCGCAGATGGTCGTCGGCGACCTCGAGAACGCCAGGGAGGTCGTCCTTCCCGACCACTCGACGATGCGCTACCCCGTGTGGCTCGACCTGACGGCCGCGAACTTCAACCCGACGGCGCTCCCGACGGCGCAGCTTGGCTCGGCGCTCTTCATCGAGGCGGGGAGCATCGCCCCGAAGCCCGGCTCGGGCCTGACGTTCACGCCGCTCGTCGAGACCTCCGCCAAGTCCGGGCTCATCGCGTCCGCCGCGCTCCAGTTCGCGCAGCCCGAGGACGTCGCCCGGCAGGTCACCCCCTCGGGCAAGAGGACGATCGCGGCCCTCGTCACGGGCAATTTCAAGACGGCGTTTCCCGGCGGGCCCCCCGCCGAGCCGGCGCCCGCCGGGGCCGACGCCAAGGACGCCAGGCCCGCCGCGAAGGCCCCCGCGCCGGACTGGCTCAGGGAGTCCAGGGCCCCGTCCCTCCTCCTCGTCGTCGCCGACACCGACTGGCTGTTCGACGAATACAGCGTCCACAAGTACGACTTCATGGGCCAGGCGGCCGCGGAGCCCTTCAACGACAACCTCTCGTTCGCGGCCAACTCGCTCGACTTCCTCGCGGGCTCGCGCGACCTGATCTCGATCCGCGGGAAGGGAAACTCGGTGCGCCTCTTCACCGTGGTGCGGCGGATGGAGGCCGACGCCGAGGAGAAGTACAAGGAGAAGCTGACGGCCCTCGAGGCCAGGATCAACGAGGTCCAGGCCAAGCTCGCCGAGCTCCAGGGAAAGAAGGGCGACGACGGCGGCAGGCTGCTCGCCTCGCCCGAGGCGGCCCGCGCCATCGAGGACTTCCAGAAGCAGGAGTCGGCGATGCGCGCCGAGCGCCGCGCGATCCGGCTCTCGCTCCGCCAGGGAATCGACGCCCTGGAGAACCGGCTGCTGCTCGTGAACCTCCTCTCCACGCCGCTCCTGGTCTGCGGCTTCGGGCTCTGGTTCTACCGCAGGCGCAGGGGCTAGGCGCCGCGGGCGAATCTCTCCCGATCCAGCGATGAAACTCCGCACGCTCATCCTCGCAGTCGCCGTCCTCGCCGTGCTCTCGGCCGCCGCCTACCTGGGCAACCGGCCGAAGGCGGCCCCTCCCGCCGATCCCCGGGTGGGCAAGGTCCTCCTGGATCCCGACACGGCCGCCAGGGCCGCGGGCCTCGTGGTCGAGGACCAGGGCAAGAGGGTTGAGCTCACCCGGGACGCCGGCGGGGCATGGACCGACGCGAGCTACTTCGGCCTCCCGGCCGATGCCGGGAAGATCTCGCAGCTGGCCAGGGACCTGAACGAGGCAAAGGTCGAGCGGCTCGTCACGGAGAGCCCGGAGCGCCTGGCGCACCTCGGCTTCAAGGACTCCTCGATCGCGTTCAGGGACTCCTCCGGGAGGGAGATATGGCGCCTGGTGATAGGGAAGGAGCCCGACTCGGGCAGCGGGAGGTTCATCCGGTTCGGCGACGAGCCCAGGGCGTTCTTTTCCGGGCTGCATGTCTGGCTCGACACCGATCCGAAGGGATGGGCCGACCCGCAGCTCCTGGACCTGAAGCCCGACGACATCGCGTCGGTTGAGATCCCCTTCGACGCCGGGGTGCCGGTCACCGCCAGCCGCGCGAAGAAGGACTCCCCGTGGACGACCGGCGCCGCGCCCGCCGGCCAGCGGATATCCGCGGACAAGCTGGCCCCCGTCCTGACGACCCTGACGGCGCTCAAGTTCTCGGATACGACCGACCTGGGCGATGCGGCGGCGGCGGCCGCCGCGCAGCACATGAGGACCTTCAGGCTCACGACCTTCGACGGACGGACGGTCACCCTCTCGCTCGGCCGGAAGCCGGAGGAAAAGAGGCTCAAGGCGCCGGCCGTGGACGCCAAGGCGGGCCTCGACTCGCTCGGGAAGCTCACGGACACGAAGGCCGACGTTAAGCCCGCGGTCCCGGAATTCGACACGATCCCGGCGGGCCCGGTGTTCGCCGTGATCTCGAGCTCGGACGCCAAGGCCGCCGTCAACGGGCTGATGAAGCGGCGCGCCTTCGAGGTGGACGACTACGTACTCACCGGGCTGCCGCAAAAGCTTGACGATCTCCTTGAGCCTGAGAAGGGAAAGTAGGTCATGCCCGATCTCACGACCATAGGTGGTTACCGCGTCAAAATATATTGGGACAGCGGCGCCCAATATTTCGTGGCGGAGATCCCGGAGATCCTCACGTGTGCGGCCGACGGCGCAACCCAGGCCGAGGCCTATTCCAATCTTTTGGAAACATTTGCAGTGCTGAAAGAAGCCTATGCCGAGGAAGGATTGTCCTTTACACATATCAACAATTCATGATGCGTTGATATGTGACCTTAGCAGATCGTCCCCTTTCTGAACTCTTCGCGCAGCGACGCCCGCTGCGATCGATTGAGTTTTTCCCGCCCAAGGACGATGCCGGCGTCGAGGCGCTTAGGCAGACGGCGGCCGCCCTTAAGTCGATCTCGCCGGACTTTGTCTCGGTCACGTACGGGGCCGGCGGGAGCACCCGGCAGCGCACCGCGCAGGTGAGCGCGCTCCTCAGGTCCGAATTCGGCTACACGGTCATGCCCCACCTCACCTGCGTGGGGCATTCCCGCGCGGAGCTTGAGGAGATCGCCGACAGGATCCACGCCGACGGCTTCAGGAACATCATGGCCCTGCGCGGCGACCCCCCGAAGGGGATGGCGGAGTTCAGGGCGGCCGCCGACGGGCTCCGGTACGCCAACGAGCTCGTCAGCCTCCTCAAGGCGCGGCACCCGGATTTCTGCCTGGGCGTCGGCGGCTATCCTGAGAAGCACCCCGAGGCGGCGAGCGAGGAGGCGGACCTCGGGAACCTCAAGCGCAAGGTGGACGCGGGCGCGGCGTTCGTGACGACGCAGCTCTTCCTGGACAACGACGCCTACTACCGGTTTGTCGGGCGCTGCGAGAAGGCGGGCATCAGGGTCCCCATTGTCCCGGGGATCATGCCGGTGTTGTCGCTGAAGCAGATCCAGCGCTTCAGCTCGATGTGCGGGACTTCCCTCCCCGCGAGGCTCCAGCGCCGGCTCGAGGCCGCCGGCGAGGCCCCGGAGATCGTCGAGGCGGTCGGGATCGACTGGGCGCTCGCGCAGATCCGCGACCTCCTCTCCCGCGGTGCGCCGGGCTACCACCTCTACATCCTGAACCGCGCAAAGAGCGCGCTCGCGCTCGCGGCCGGGCTGGCGGCGTAGCGGTCAGCCGCCGGCGAACACCGGCCTGAACCCGGCCTCGGCCAGGATCCTCGCGACCGTTTCCCTCTGGTCCCCCTGGATCTCGATCCGCCCCATCTTGACGGTCCCTCCGCAGCCGCAGGCGGCCCTCATCCTCCCGGCGAGCGCCTCCTTCTCGGCAAGTCCGATGCCGGTGAACCCGTCGACCACGGTGACCGTCTTGCCTCCCCTGCCGCCCGTCTCGCGCGTGATGTCGACGCGGCCCCGGTTCCGCTCCGGGACGGCAGCCCGCGGGGGCTTGCCGGGGACCGCCGCGGGCGCCTGCCCGAGGCCCGCGCCGTCAAGGCCCGCGAACGGGTTGTGGCCCAGCCCCTGGCCGCCCTGCGTGGGTATCTTCCCGGGCACGGCTCAGGGCCTCCCGCCGCACGATCCCGCGGGGATGTCGGATTCCCCGCCAAGGAACATGAGGGCCTTGGGGTAGCTGCGCCGCTCAAGGAAGTGGACAAGCTGGGGATGAAGGGCCCGCCGGGCCTCCCCAAGGTAGCCGTCCAGCCGCGCCGTCTGGGCGGCGATGGCGTCGGCGTCGGCGCGCTTCACGCCGTCAAGGAGGGCTATAAGGGCTTCTTTGATCAGATCTTCCACAGCTTTCTGAAGAACCCAGCCTAATGCAGGAGCCGCCGTTGTGAAGCGCTATTGCAACCCGCCGGGATTCGCCCGCGCGGGCTTGAATTGACATGGGCCCCATGCAATCGTGGCCCAAACCCTCTCTCACAAGCGCTCCCTTCCCGCGCCGCCCCATCCCATGCCCTCCACGACCCTTCCCACGCGCGCCAATGCCGACGTCATTGAGGCGGCCTACCGCGTGTGGCTCGACAACCCGGACGGGGTGGATCCCACATGGCGCGCGTTCTTCCAGGGCTTCTCCCTGGGAAGCAACGGCGGCTCGATCAACGCGGCCCTCGAGGGCCAGGCCCAGGGGGCCCCGATCATCGACAGCCTCAAGCAGTCGCACGTCCACTACCTGATCGCCGCCTACCGCGCGATCGGCCACCTGCAGGCGCACCTCGACCCCCTGAGCGGGCCGCCGGCGCCGACGCCCAAGCTCGCCCTCGGGCAGTTCCAGCTCGGCGAGGCCGACCTCGACACGTCGTTCGACGTCGGCACCTACCTCGGCGGCGGCCAGATGAGGCTGCGCGACATCATAGCGTCCCTGACCCAGACCTACTGCGGCCACGTCGGGGTCGAGTACACGCACATCCAGGACCAGGACTGCCGGCTCTGGCTGCAGGAGCGCATCGAGTCGACGCGCCTGAAACCCGTGTTCGCGCGCCCGCTCAAGGTCAGAATCCTGCGCCGCGTCCACAAGGCGGAGCTCTTCGAGAAATTCCTGCACACGAAGTACGTCGGCCAGAAGCGCTTCTCCCTCGAGGGCGGCGAGACGATCATCGCCGCGCTGGGGGCGGTCATCGACCACTGCCCCGACGCGGGCGTCGAGGAGATCGTGATGGGCATGGCCCACCGCGGGCGGCTCAACGTGCTCTGCACCGTGATGCGCAAGTCGTTCGACCAGCTGTTCGAGCAGTTCTCGGAGAACTACATCCCCGACACGGTCGAGGGCGACGGCGACGTGAAGTACCACCTCGGCTACGAGTCGGTCCTGACGACGACCTCCGGGAGGATGGTCGAGGTGCGCCTCGCGGCCAACCCCTCCCACCTCGAGGCCGTGGACCCGGTCGTCGAGGGCAAGACGCGGGCGCGCCAGCGGATCCGGGGCGACACCGAGGAGCGCCGGCGGGTCCTCGCCCTCCTCATCCACGGCGACGCGGCGATCGCGGGCCAGGGGATCGTCGCCGAGACGCTCAACTTCTCGCAGCTGCCGGGCTACAAGACCGGGGGCACGGTCCACTTCGTCATCAACAACCAGATCGGCTTCACGACCGACCCGAGCGACGCCCGCTCGACCCGCTACTGCACCGACGTGGCCAAGATGACCGAGGCGCCGGTCTTCCATGTGAACGGCGACGACCCCGAGGCGGTCTGCATGGTGTCCCAGCTCGCCCTTGACTTCCGCGTGCGCTGGAAGCGCGACGTCTTCGTCGACATGTACTGCTTCCGCCGCCAGGGGCACAACGAGTCCGACGAGCCGTCCTTCACGCAGCCCATGCTCTACCGCACGATCGCGGCCCATCCCCAGGTGTCCCTCCTCTACACGGGGAAGCTCGTCGCGGACGGCTCGATCACCTCCGCGCAGGGCGACGCGATCAAGGCGGAGTACTCGGCCACGCTGGAGGCGAACCTCGCCAAGGCCAAGGAGCGCGAGGCGGCCAAGGCCGCGAAGCGGGCCGGGCCCGGGGACGCGTTCCGGGGCTCGACCGCGGTGTTCCAGCCGGAGTACCACCACACGCCCGTCGAGACAGGCGTGCCGGAGGACGAGATTGGGCGGATCGTCAGCGGCCTGACGACGGTCCCGTCGACCTTCAAGCTGAACCCCAAGATCCGGCGCCTCCTGGACGCCCGGGTCAACGCCCACGCCGCGGGCGGGCCCGTGGACTGGGGCTTCGGCGAGGCGCTCGCCTTCGGCTCGCTCCTCGTCGAGGGCACGCCCGTCCGCCTGAGCGGTCAGGACTGCGAGCGCGGGACGTTCAGCCACCGCCACGCGGTCCTCGCGGACATCGACACCGGCGAGAAATTCACGCCGCTGAAGAACCTCGACCCGAAGCAGGCGCATTTCTGCGTCTACAACTCGCTCCTTTCGGAGGTGGCCGTCCTCGGGTTCGACTACGGCTACTGCATGGACTATCCCGACATGCTCTGCCTCTGGGAGGCGCAGTTCGGGGACTTCGCGAACGGCGCCCAGGTCGTGATCGACCAGTTCATCGTCAGCGGCGAGTCGAAGTGGCAGCGCACCTGCGGCATCGTGCTCCTCCTGCCCCACGGCTACGAGGGCCAGGGGTCCGAGCACTCCTCGGCGCGCCTCGAGCGCTTCCTGCAGGCGTGCGCCGAGGACAACATCCAGGTCGCGAACGTGACGACGCCCGCGCAGTACTTCCACCTCCTGCGCCGCCAGGTCCGCCGGGATTTCCGCAAGCCGCTGGTCATCATGTCGCCGAAGTCGCTCCTGCGCCACCCGGCGGCGGTCTCCCGGATCTCGGATTTCACCGCGGGCGCCTTCCAGGAGATCCTCGAGGAGCGTCCCGCCCTGGAGAACCCCGGCCGCGTGATCCTCTGCACGGGCAAGGTGTACTATGACCTGTGCGACTACCGCGCAAAGAACGCCCTCAGCGACACGGAGATCGTCCGGGTGGAGCAGCTCTACCCCCTCCACGCGGAGCGCCTCGCCAGCATCGCCCGGGCCAGCACGGGCGCGCGCCTGGTCTGGTGCCAGGAGGAGTCCCAGAACATGGGGGCCTGGTCGTGGATCGCGCCGCAGCTCGAGAGGATATTCGGCAGGACGCCGGCCTACGCGGGCCGCGACGCGTCGGCGGCGCCCGCGGTCGGCTCCCTGGCCCTGCACAAGATTGAGCTCGCGGGCCTGCTCAAGGACGCCTTCAAGCTCTAACCATGCCCCTCGAAGTCAAGATACCGCCCATGGGCGAGTCGATCAGCACCGGCATCCTCGCAAAATGGCACGTGAAGGACGGCGACACCGTGAAGCGGGACCAGCCCCTCTTCGAGCTCGAGACGGACAAGATCACCTCCGAGGGCAACGCCGAGGCCCCGGGCGTGATCACCTTCAGGGTCGGGGCCGGCGCGGAGGTGAAGATCGGCCAGGTCGTCGCCACGATAGAGCCGGGCGGCCCCGCCGCCTCCCAGCCTGAGCAGGCGGCGGCCCCCGCGGCCCCGCCTCCAGCCCCGGCGCCCTCCCCGGCGCCCCCTCCCAGGGCCGCGCCCCAGCCGGCGGCGACGGTGCTCTCCCCCGCGGTCCGCCGCGCCGCCGAGGAGACGGGCGTCGACCCGGCTTCAGTCGCCGGCACGGGCAAGGCCGGCCGCGTCACCAAGGGCGACATCCTCTCGGCGCCCGTGGCGCCCATGGCGCCGGCGCGTCCGCCGGCCGCGCCCGCGGCGCAGCCCGCCGCGGCAGCCGCCGCCGGGGAGCGCCAGACCCGCAGGAAGCTTTCGCCGCTGCGCCAGCGGATCGCGGAGCGCCTGGTGTCGGCCCAGCACGGCGCCGCCCTCCTGACCACCTTCAACGAGGTCAACATGGCCGAGGTGATGGCGCTGCGCGCCAAGTACCAGGAGGACTTCGTCAAGAGGAACGGGCTCAAGCTCGGGTTCATGTCGTTCTTCGTGAAGGCGGTGGTCCAGGCGCTCAAGGAGGTGCCGTCCATCAACTCGCAGCTGGAGGGGGACACCCTGGTCCTGAACAACTTCTACGACATCGGGGTCGCCGTCTCGACGGAGAAGGGCCTCATGGTCCCCGTCATCCGCGGCTGCGACACCCTCGACATGGCGGGGGTCGAGAAGGCCATCGCCGAAATCGCCGCCCGCGCACGCGAGGGCAAGGTGACGCTCGCCGACCTCGAGGGCGGAACATTCACGATAACGAACGGGGGCACGTTCGGGTCCC
>DATNLY010000274.1:0-5807 GCA_035602635.1 Opitutaceae bacterium
CGGCAATGAAATCGTCAGGGCAAACAGATCCGGTCGGGAGACCGCGATCTAGGCGCGGTTAGCAGGCGCCACATACGGAATTCGCTTACTCCCAACGGAGGAGCGATGAAAGCCCTCATAGCCCAACTCAAAACCTTTCCCCTGGGGTGGCGTCCTTAACCGAAAAATATTGCACCTAGCCGGGAGCGAATCCCAGCGCCTCCAGCTCGGCCATCGCGAACGGGGCGCTTTCCAGCAGCTCCCCGAGCTTGGCCAGGGCCGCCTGCATTGTCGGGGCGCGGTGGAGCATCGCCCCGTCGTCGCGGTCGTGCAGGTGCACCTCCCACGAGCCGAGACCGGCGCCCGCCGCCGCCTGAAGGACGAACCCGTAGAGGTAGTTTCCCGGCAGGCCGGGATGCGGGCCCGCCCCGGGCACCAGGAAAAGCGTGTGGGCGAGATCGTGGGCGTGCGGCAGCTTCTCGCCGCCGGCGTGCTTCGCCCGGTGCATCGCCGGCCGTCCCGCCACCGTGAGCCGGAAGCCCTCGGCCCTCGCGCGAAGCTCGGGCCTCAGCGACCGGACGTAGCGGTCGAAGATGCCGGCGTTGGGCTCAAGGTCCTCCGCTCCCATCCGGCCGGCCGCAAGGCCGTCCAGGTTCTCGGCACGGAACGACGGCAGCGCCGAGAGCGAACGCGCGGTGACATGCCCGTCCTTGTGGTCCGCGTCGGCGTAGGCCCGGCGGGCGGCGTAGAGCCGCGACAGGGCGTCCTGGTATGCGGGGGTGACAGGCACGGCCCCGGAGGGGCTGTGCTCGATCATCTCCAGCACGGCCTGGTCGAACTGGGCGTTGGGGTCGCGGGTCATCGTGCGCCGCCGATCGATGACAGGCGCCGACCGGCATTACGATCCAATCTTGTTGCGAACGCCGCGCGGCTGGGCAAGTTCTGGCGCTGGCTTGCACCCGTCCATGTCGATCGTGAGGCAAACACTCGGCTCTGTCCTGTTCATGGCCCTTGCGGGCGCCGGCCTCGCGTCCACCCCCTCGAGGCATGAGGTACTCATGGCAATCTCCGTGCTGGAGAGGGACGTGAAGGGCACGGAGGCGGTCGCCGCGGCCAAGACCATCGTCATCTACGCCCAGGACAGCGACGACGTGGAGGTCGACATCGGGCCCGGGCAGCTTCCCTGGGTCTCGGAAAAGTGGGGCCTCCCGAAGGAGCAGGAGCTTGAGTGCCAGTCCATGCTCCTGGCGGCATTTGTCGCCGGCAACATCAAGTCGCAGATCAAGAACGCCAGGGCGGAGGACGACACCTACTCGGGCTGGGTGTTCGCGATCAGCGCCTACAACCGGCTCCGGGCGAGCGGCTCCTTCCGGAGCCCGTCGATCGAGGAGCTCCTGAGGATGGAGGCCGACGGCACGCTTCTTAAGCACGCAAAGGACGTCCAGGGCAGCGAGGACAAGGAGGAGCAGCCGGAGCCGCAGCGAACGCCTCTCGCCTGACCGGGCGGCGCGCTAGCGCCCCCCGGCGCCGAAGAATTTTCCAAACCATGAAAATGAAAACCCCAAAGATAGCCCTGATCCTCGCCGCGTGCCTCCTTCCCCTGTCCGCGCCGGCGGCCAACCCCATTGACGGCACCTGGAAGGGCGACTTCAAGTCGCCCGACGGCAACGCCATGACCCTCACGTTCACCCTCAAGGCCGACGGCGACAAGCTGACGGGCAGCGTCGAGGGGGGCATGGGAACGACCCCCTTCTCCTCGGGCTCGATCACGGGCGACGCGTTCGACTTCAAGGTCCCGATGAACGACACGACGATCGACCACAAGGGCACGGTCTCGGGCGACACGATCACCATGATGGTCGCCTTTGGCGACCAGGCGCCCTCGCCGATGACGCTGAACCGCGTCGCGGCGGCGACGCCGGCGGCGGCCCCGGCCGCAGCCCCGGCCGCGGCGGACCCCACCGGCCCCTGGAAATGGTCCGTCACCCGCCCGGGCTCCGACCAGCCGATGCAGGCCTCGGCGGACCTGACCTACTCCGGAGGGGCCCTCACCGGCTCCTACCACGGCCGCAGCGGCGACACCCCCATCAGCGACGCCTCGTTCAAGGACGGCGCCATCGCGTTCAGCGTCGTGCGCCAGCGCGACGGAAACCAGTTCGTCATCAAGTACAAGGGGACGCTCTCGGGCGACTCCATCACCGGGACGGTCACGCTGCCCGGCTTCGACGGCGGCGAAAGCTCCACGGTAGCCTGGGCGGCGACCCGCTCCAAGTAGGTCAGGCGGGCCTGAAGCTGCGCCACTTCTCCAGGGGCAGGTTGGCCAGCGCGATCAGCGCGAGCTGGCTCGCTATGAACGCGCTCAGCCATAGGAACGCGGCCTCGGTGAACCCGTAGCTGTGGAGCCCGATCCCGAGCATGTTGGTGCCGAACCAGCTCCAGCTGGTCACGATGTTCCCGAAGATGGCCAGGCACATGAGGCCGCGCTGCCTGACGAGCCCGCCCCAGCGGGCGTGCAGGATGAGCGCGTTCCAGATGACGATGATGAGGGCGCCGTTCTCCTTCGGGTCCCAGCCCCAGAACCGGCCCCATGACTGGTCGGCCCATATCCCGCCGAGCGTCGTGCCCACGAAGCTGAAGAGCGTCGCGAAGCAGACGATCCCGTAGACCATCCGGGCGAGGGAGTCCGCCGTTGCCTTGTCGAGCGTCCTCGTGAACACGCCGCGCAGGACATAGATGACGGCCAGCATCCCGGCGAGGAATGTGGACGCGTAGCCCGTCGTCACGACGACCACGTGCGTCCCCAGCCAGAAGTTCGAGTCGAGGACGGCCCTCATCATCTCGAGCGTGTCCCCGGCGAGCGCGAGGTGGTGCGCGATGAGGAGCGTCGCAAAGCCGATCATCCCCGCGGCCGCGGTCCCTATCGCGTTCTTGAACGCCGACTCGAGGACCAGGCAGAGGGCGACCGAGCCCCAGCCGATGAAGAGCGCCGACGAGTAGAGGTTGGTGACGGGGGGGCGGCCCTCCAGCCACATCCGGGTCGCGATGCCCACGGTAAGGACCGCCCACCCGAGGGCGACCAGTCCCCACGACGAGAGCCGCGC
Organism: Opitutaceae bacterium; assembly: GCA_035602635.1. Taxonomy (GTDB): domain Bacteria; phylum Verrucomicrobiota; class Verrucomicrobiia; order Opitutales; family Opitutaceae; genus Palsa-1447. The sequence goes on from DATNLY010000274.1 coordinate 3,081, forward strand.
GGCCTCGGGCCACCGGATCCACGAGGCGGCCGCGAAGAAGAACGCCGCCAGGAATATCCACATGCCCGCATAGAAGAGGTCCGCCGCGTTGAAGATCGTCTCGACGCGCGCCTTCCTGACCTGCGCGCCGTAGCGCGCACCCAGGCTGTTCCCGTACATCTCGACGATGTGGCCGAAGCTCTCCGGCTCATGCTGGCGCCAGGCGTACCCCATCCCGGCGTAGGCAAGGACCGACGGGTTCACGTAGCCCTGGCCGAAGGTTTCCAGGAGGGCGTGGCCCGCGTTGTTCCAGGCGTTCGGGTCGCCGTCCCCCTCGTCGGGCGGGATCGCAAGCAGGTCGGTGTTCTCCCCCATCTCCATGAACCTCTGGCCCTCGGCGATCATCGCCGCCGCCCGGGCCTCGTCATGGGGCTTTCCCGCCTCCTTGGCGCGGACGGCCGCGACCCCGTCCGAGAGGCTACCCTGGAAGTTGAGGAGCTCCGTCAGGAAATCCGCGGTGCCGTCCGGCGCAAACGCGCGGCGCAGCCGCAGGTAGTGGACGAGGTTGCCGTAGAGCTGCACGACGGACGACTGGAAGCGGGTCCGGGTCTGGGCGTCGACCGGCTCGGCCAGCTTCTCCTGGGCCTCGATGTCGGCGATGTACGGCGCAATCTCGTTGAACGACATCCTGCGCTGGCGGCTCGGAAGGAATCCGATCAGCGCCATCACCTGCTCGGGCTCCGACTTGTAGTGGATCTGGAGGTTCTCGTCGTTCTTGCCGATCAGCGAGAGCAGGTCCGTGTTGTCGACCACGAACACCCTGTAGGCGTCGGCCCTCCCCGGGTCGAAAAACGCATCCAACAGCCATTCGTCCGGGGTGAGCTCGGTGCCGTCCGCAGTGATGACCCTTTGCCTTCCCTGGATCACGAGCAGCGTGCTTCGGGCCACGGAGTCGAGGGGCTTGATGCGGCCCTCGGCAAGGACCGGCAGGCGACCGAAGGCCGTCACCGCCTCCGACTGGCCTCCCGGCCGGGTGAAGAAGCCAAGGAGGACGCAGACCGCCGCGACCGCGGTGACGAAGACGGGCGTGGAGCGCCTCATGCCGCCCTCCTCTTGCTGACGAAGCCGGCCAGGTGGATCAGGAACTGGATCACGAGCCCGAGCGCTATCGCGCCGCACGCGACGTAGGGGACGAGCCAGCTCGGGTTGCTCACGACCTGGAGTATGGTCGTGTGCTCGCCGTCAAAGCTCGCCTGGTAGTAGGTCAGCCCCGCGTAGCGCAGCGGGTTGTTCATGTAGATCAGTATCTCGCGGCCGGCCCCCCCCTCGGGCGTCTTGAGACGGACCCTGCTCGAGAAGTTCTTCGGGATGTCGGTGCCGGGATAGATGTCGTGGCTGAATTTCTCGAGCGTGACCGAGTAGGGCACGTAGTGCCTCTGCGACCTCATCACCATCTTGAACGAGCGGCCCGCGCACTGGAACCGCTGCGGCATCCCGAGGAGCGGCGACACCGCCCAGACCCCGAGCGAGCCGTCCGGCCCGACGAGCTCCACGAACGCCGTCGGGGTGTTGCGCTCGTCCTGCCTGTAGGTGACCTCGACCGGCGCCACGGCGATCTGAGGCCCAAGGCCCTGGTTGGCGATCGACGGCGGCGCGCCCGGAGCCTGGGAGCGCATCTGGAGCGCCGAGTTGGCGTAGTATTCCCTCGGCACCACGCGGAAGGGAAGCCTCGGGACCTGGAGGACCGTCCCGTGGGCCAGGATCGACTCCGGGATCGCCACGACCTCGTCGAACTTCGGGTCGGTGTCGTCAATGATCGCCAGCTCGTTCAGGCGCACGCTCTCGGAGTAGTTCTTGGTCTCGCCCTCGTCCAGGCGCATCTGGAAATCCTCCTGCACCAGGCCAGAGACGATCTCGCCGACGAGGAGCATGATCAGCCCGACGTGGGCCATCCAGATCCCGGTCTTCCTCCACCCCGCCTTGAACCGGTACGCGTGGGCCGAGACGAGGTTGGCGAGGAGCAGGCCGCCGATCAGGTAGCCGCCGGGATAGACCGGCACCTGGAGGTCCCCCAGCCTCACGAACACGAAGAAGGAGTGGAAGAACTTCTGCTGCACGGCCCAGACGCCAAGGTGCACCTGGTCCAGCGTCGCCCAGAAGATCAGGACGATCGAAACCGCGAGCAGGACAACCGTCAGCCTGAGGGAGACAAGGATGCTTCGGGCCAGCCTGAGGAACTCGGTCATGGTTCAGGGTGCCTTGACCGTGTGGAGGAAGTCGACGAATGCCGCCCTGGATCCCCGAACCGGGCCGCCGGGACCCATCAGCTTGAAGAACCATGTCGAGCCCCCGAAGGGGACGATGGCGCCCAGGATCGCCTTGGCGCCGGGGTCGCCCTGCGCCGTCAGGTCCACGACGGTGAACGCGAGCCCGTTGGCCTCGAACCGGCTCACCGCGGCGCCGAGCTCCTGCGGCCCGAGCGGGGAAAGCCCGACCTGGCCGCGCCAGCGGTTGACGTTGGCGAGCTCGCCGCCCACGTCGCCCGGGAACGCCGTGATCGAGAGGTCGGCCTCACCGCCGTCGCCCGGGACGGCGTAGCTGCCCTTGCGCATCGCGGAGGCGGCCTTTGGCGTCCACGAAGGGGGCGCCTGCCAGGCCAGCGCCTCGCCCCCGGCGGTCGGCACGGAACTGATCGCCATCGGGGCGCCTGCGACGGGCGCCTGCTGCGCCCCGGAATCGGCGGCCGCC
>DATNLY010000314.1:0-8064 GCA_035602635.1 Opitutaceae bacterium
ATGATCCCGCCGATGCGCCCCGCCATTCGGGCCCCAAGGCGAGCCAGGGTCAGGACGACGAGGACGGATGCGTCGTCACGCTGTTTGCCCAGGGTGTCGTCCTTCCCATCGCGCTGCTGGCGCTGGTTTTTGCCGGCAGGATCCTGCGCCTTTTCGATTTGCGCGGGAATGACCAGGCGGCCGCGGTCGCGCCGCGATTCCTGCTCCTGCCCTCGCAGGCGCCTCCCCTCGGATTGGGATAGTCCGCCGGAATTGGTACGCGTCCCCGCAAAGGCGCGTCCACCCGGTCCGACCGCTTGGCGCCTCGCTCGCCTCGCGGCCTTCTTGATGTTCACGGGAAGCCGCTGCACAGGCGCATGCTGCCCGCCCGCTCCACTGCAATTCTCAATCCGTATATGAATTTTCGATACACATTTCTTGTCACCCTGATCGGCGCCACCGCCGGCCAGGTCCGATCCCAGTCAACGCCAACGGCCGATTCAACTCCGGCCGTTACGAAGCTCGACGCCTATGTGGTGACGGGCCAGCTGGACCAGACCCGCGAGGCCATCCAGCCCAGCCTGGGGGCCACCTCGTTCATCATGGACCAGACGCAGATACTGAGCCTCCCCCAGGGGGCCGACGCGCCGTTCAATCAGGTCCTCCTCCGCGCCCCGGGTGTCGCCGAGGACTCGGCCGCCAACGGCGACCTGCACGTGCGCGGCGAGCACGCAAATCTGCAGTACCGCATCAACGATGTCCTCCTTCCGGAGGGCATCACGGGGTTCGGACTCGAGCTCGACCCGCGCTTTGTCCAAAGCATGCAGCTCATCACCGGCTCCCTGCCCGCTCAGTACGGGTTCCGGACCGCGGGCGTCGTGGACATCAAGACTAAGACCGGGGGGTTCGACCAGGGCGGGACCACGTCCCTCTACGCGGGCAGCTTTGACACGGTGCGCCCGAGCTTCGAGGTGGGCGGCACCGAGGGAAACCTGAGCTATTTTACCGACGCCAGCTACGACCACAACGCGATCGGCATCGAGAACCCGACCCCCAGCGCGACTCCGGTCCACGACGATTCCGACCAGTACAAGGCCTTCGCCTACCTCTCCTACATCCTCAACCGGACAAGCCGGATCACCTTCATGGGCAGCGCATCGTACAGCAATTTCCAGGTGCCCGACACCCTGGGCCTGCCGGCGGGAACCTCGCCGGATGGTAGCCAATGGCTGCCCGACGCCTTCGATTCCTCCAAGCTCAATGAGAACCAGAACGAGCAGAACTACTTCGGGGTGGCCACCTACCAGAAGTCCGCCGGCGACCTCAACTATCAGGTGTCCGCCTTCGTCCGGGACAGCTCGGTCCACTTCACGCCCGACCCAGTCGGCGACCTCTATTTCAATGGCGTCGCAAGCGACGTCGACCGGAGGCTGCTTTCGGCGGGCCTCCAGGGCGACGGAAGCTACGCGCTTGCCGCCGGACACACGCTTCGGGGCGGCTTCACGCTCCTTGACGAGTCTGTCGACGCCAATTCCGTGACGACCGTGTTCCCGGTCGACGCAGGCGGCGACCCCGACGGCCCGACATATTCGGTTGCGAACAGCCAGCTGCTCCACGGCCTTTTTGCCGGCGCGTATCTCCAGGACGAATGGAAGCTCACTCGCGAGCTCACACTCAACTACGGGGTGCGCTTCGACGTCTTCAACGCATCCTTTGACAAGGAGGACCAGCTCAGCCCGCGCGTGAACCTGATCTACAGGCCCGTTCGTTCGACGACTCTGCACGCGGGGTATTCGCGGTACTTCACACCCCCGCCCGTCGAGAACGTGCCCGGCGGCACGGTCGCGGGGTTCAGCGGCACGTCGAACGCGTCGGCCACGGTCCAGGACGACCCGGTCAGGGCGGAGCGGGCGGACTATTTCGACGCGGGCATAAGCCAGAAAGTCGGGTCGCATTTCCAAGTGGGCCTGGACGGCTACTACAAGAAGGCGAGGAACCAGCTGGACGACGGGCTGTTCGGCCAGACGCTCATCCTCTCGGCATTCAATTACGCCGAGGGCAGGGTCTACGGCCTGGAATTCACCAGCTCCTACTCGGACGGCGGCTTCTCAACCTACATAAACCTCGCCCACTCCGTGGCCATGGGCAAGAATTGGAACTCGGCTCAGTTCCTGTTCAGCCCGGACGACCTCGCCTACGTCAAGGACCACTGGATATTCCTGGACCACGACCAAGCGCTGTCAGCGTCGTACGGGGCGTCGTACGACTGGAAGGAGGCGCGCGGCGACTCGCGCGTGTATGTGGACGCGCTCTTCGGCACGGGACTGCGGACCGACTCCACGGGACCCGGCGGAGTGGTGATCCCTAATGGCGGCACGGTCCCCGCCTACTATACGATCAGCGTCGGCGGCGAACAGAGCCTCAAGGCTAGCCACCGCCGCATCTGGAAGGTGCGTCTCGATGTCCTGAACCTGACCGACAATTCGTATGAGCTGCGCAACGGCGCCGGCGTCGGTGTCAACGCCGCGCAATACGGCATGCGCCGGGGAATCTTCGGGAGCGTCTCCCTCTCCTATTAGAGCGGCCGCGCTAGCCGCGGGCGAACTCGAGCAGCGGGTCCATGTTGCCGGAATCCGCCGCCTTGATCGCATCCCGATAGCCCACTCGCGCGGAACCGGCCTCAAGCCCGGCTGAACGCGAGCCCCACGTCAGCGGCTCCTCGCCATGGACCGCCACCAAGATGTCGGCAACCAGCCGCGCGTGCCGGCCATTCCCATCGGCCCACGGCTGGACCGCGACCAGCCTGTGGTGAAGCCTCACCGCTGATTCTTGGATCGGATAGGTCGAGAACCGGGTCCAGCCCTCCGCGTCGTCCAGGAACATCCGGACGCCCTTGGATATCTGGCCGGGCTCCCAACCCGGCCCGCCTGTCGTCGTCCTGTAGCGCCCGGCACCGCGCCAGATTCCGCCGAACATCCGCCTGTGCAGCTCCCTCATGAACGCCTCGGTGAGGAGGTCCGACCGCCGGAGCACGGTCGGCCGCATCGCCCATATGCGGGCCGCGTTTATGCCCAATCTCTCTATCTCGTTCAGCTGCTCGCGCGTCGAGAGGCTCGGCAGGAGGCGCGCCTGCTCGTCCGCCGTCAGCGCGCCAGGGGCTTCAGGCGCCGTTGCATCTTCAGAGAGGGTCATCCGGCCCCTCCGGTCCTTCCGGTCCTTCAATTTTCATCGACTGGTCTGTTGCGATGAGATGCCTCGCCATCGGATCGTTGACCAGTGCCAGCCCCGCATAGGAACGGGCCACGGCCTCCCGGGGCAGGACATAGTAGACAAGCTCGCAATCCATCGCCTGCGCCGCGCGGCGCAGGGATGCGATGCTGATCGAGCCCCGGCTCTCCGCATTTTCAAATTGGGCATAGGACTGGCGCTTCACTCCGGCCCGACCAGCGACATCGGCCTGGGTCAGGCCCACCGCCTCGCGCACCGCGCGAAGCCAGCCGCGCGCGGGAACCGTGGCGGCAGAGCGCGCGGCATTAAGGGCTTCGGCCTTCGTTTCCAGGCCCGCGAGGATGATCGCTTTGATCTTGCTTGTAATGCTGTTTATAAACTGCCTTTTTATTTTTTATGCAATCATTAAATTGCCAAGATATATTATTCGGCAGTTTATAACATGCTTTATATGGATAATTGCGCATCACCTTCGATTTTGGGTGGTTTATCCGGTCACATCCTCCCCGATTGAGTCGGGCGGCATTCCGCAGGAATGAGACTGCATTTCGATGAATAGGATTTCGAGGCACACCCCCAGACATCGATTGCGGGCGGCGACGCGGACCTGCAGCGCTCTCTAGGGCCACTTCTCCGCTCGGCGGTTGGGCCGGCCGCATTGTAACATTGCAAGACCCCGAGACGGCTCGACATCGGTAACACCAGCGGGCACTCCTCTCCGGGCAAGCCCCAGCAAGATGTCCAAATCGGGAGATGACCGGCGTCTGTCAAAGAAAGCCTACGAGGCCCGTCTTCCCGACGTGCGCGCGGCCCTCGTGCGGGTGCAGGTCGAGCTCAAGTCGGCCAAATTCCCCGTGGTCCTGGTCATCGCTGGCGTCGAGGCCTCGGGCAAGGGCGACGTCGTCAACATCCTGAACGGTTGGCTCGATCCGCGCGGCTTCGAGACCTTCGCCTTCCACGAGCCCACCGATGAGGAGAGGGACCGGCCCTCCATGTGGCGCTACTGGCGGACGCTCCCGCCCAATGGCCGGATGGCGATCTATTCCGGCGGCTGGCATTCGGACGCCCTCCATGACGACCCCCGCAGCGCGCGCGAGCTCGCGCAGTTCGACGCCATGCTGCGCAGGATCCATTGGTTCGAGGGACAGCTTGCCGCCAGCGGGGCCCTGATCATCAAGGTCTGGCTCAACCTGAGCAAGGCGGCCCAGAGGGCGCGGCTTAGGGATCTCGAGTCGGACACCCGCACCGCGTGGCGGGTCACGCCCGAGGATTGGAAGAGCCACCGCGACTATGACCGGCTCGCCAGGCTGGCGGAGCGGATGCGCAGCGCCACCCACCAGCCCAGCGCGCCTTGGTACGTGGTCAGCGCCGAGGATCCGCGCGCGCGCAACCTGGCGGTCGCCGACATCGTGCTATCGCGCTTCCGGATCCACATGCGCACGCGGGCGCGCGCCGCCACGGCGAAGGGCCGCAGGCCCAAACGGATCGTCCCCATCCGGCCGTCGGGCCTGCGGCGGCTCCTCTCGCTCTCCCTTGAGAGCAAGCTGTCGCAGCCCTCTTACGAGAAGAAGCGGGACAAGTGGCTTGGCAGGCTGAACAGGGTGGTCCGGGCGGCATGGCAGGAGCGCCGCTCCATCGTCTGGGTGTTCGAGGGCTGGGACGCCGCCGGCAAGGGCGGGGCCATCCGGAGGCTCACCGACGCGATCGACGCGCGCGACTTCCGCGTCATCCCGGTCTCAAAGCCCAACGACGAGGAGAAGTCCCATCATTACCTGTGGCGGTTCTGGAGGCACGTGCCCCGCGCGGGCATGGTGACGATCTACGACAGGTCCTGGTACGGCCGGGTGCTCGTCGAGCGCATCGAGGGCTTCGCCGCCGAGTCGGAGTGGAAGCGCGCCTACCGCGAGCTGAACGAGTTCGAGCGCGAGCTCGCCGAGCACGGGGTCATCGTCCTGAAGTTCTGGCTCCACGTGGGGAAGGAGGAGCAGCTGCGGCGGTTCAGGAGCCGCGAGGCCACGCTCTACAAGCGCCACAAGATGAACGCCGAGGACTGGCGCAACCGGCGCAAGTGGCAGGCCTACGAGATATCGGTGGGCGACATGATCGCGCTCACGAGCACGCGGCACGCCCCGTGGCACCTCGTCGCCGCGAACAACAAGCGCCATGCCCGGCTTGAGATCATCAAGACCTCCTGCCGGCAGATAGAGTCCGCGCTCGGCCTGTAGCGGGCCAAGGGGGCAAAAAAAACGCCGCGGGGCAGGCCCGCGGCGTGAATTGGTAGGGTTGCCGTTTCCTCAGGAAACGTGGCCCGAGACGAGCTTCGTCATCTCGAACATGCTGACCTTGGACTTGCCGCTGAACACGGCCTTCAGGGCGGCGTCGGCGTTGATCATCTTCCTGTCCTTCTTGTCCTGGAGACCGTTCTTCTTGATGTAGTCCCAGAGCTTCTTGGTAAGTTCGGTGCGGGGCAGCGGCTTGGAGCCGACCACGGCGGAAAGTGCGGCGTCCGGTTGGACGGGCTTCATGAATGCGGCGTTGGGTTTACGAGCGGATTTTTTGGACATATTGATTTTGGTTCTAGGGTTCTTTCCTCTGAAAGCAATGACTTTATAGAGGGAAAATCATGCGTTTTCCGAGGAAAATCTTCTTGCGCGCGGCCGGCCGGGAATTATCGGCGGTCGTCGACCTGCACAAACTGCCTGTAAAGCGCCGAATAATGCCCGCCCCTGGCAAGCAGCTCCGGGTGCGTCCCGCGCTCTATGATGCGCCCCTGGTCGAGCACAAGGACCAGGTCCGCGGTGCGGATCGTGCTCAGCCGGTGCGCCACCACGAAGCTCGTCCTCTCCCGCAGGAGGGCGGCCAGGGCCGTCTGCAGGCGCGACTCGGTGAGCGCGTCGATCGAGCTCGTCGCCTCGTCGAGGATGATGATCCTCGGGTCGGCAAGGAACGCCCGCAGGAAGCACACGAGCTGCCTCTGCCCGACCGATAGGCCCGCCCCGCGCTCGCCCACCTGCGTCTCCAGCCCGTCCTGGAGCTCGTCCAGCACGTCCAGGCATCCGAGCCGCGCGGCCGCATCCCGGACCTCCTGGAGGGTCGCCTCGGGCCTGCTCAGGAGCAGGTTCTCCAGGACCGACCCGCTGAAGAGGAAGTTCTGCTGCTGCACCATCCCCATCTGGCGGTGGAGCGACCGGCTTGTCACAAGCCGGATCTCCCGGCCGTCCACAAGGATCTCCCCGGCCGTCGGCAGATAGAACTTGGACACAAGGTTCACTATGGAGCTCTTCCCGCTGCCGGTGTGGCCGACGAGCGCGATCGTCCGCCCGGGCTCCGCCACGAAGTTGATGTCGTGCAGGACGAGCCTGGCCGGGTCGTACCCGAAGGAGACCCCGCGGAACTCGACGCGGGCGCCGGCCGCGGCGCCGCCTGGCCCGGCCCTGGGATCGGCCAGGGCGGCCGCGTCGGGCGAGTCCGTCCAGTCCGGCTTCATGTCCAGCAGGTAGAAGATCCGCTCGGCGCTGGCCATTGCCAGAAGCCCCTGGTTGTACTGGTTGCCGATGATGGTGAACGGCGAGAAGAAGAAGTTGGAAAGCAGGATGAACACGATCAGGTCGGTGGGCTCCATCGCATGGTGGAAGATGCGCCACCCCCCCACGGTGAGGAGCGTTGCGACGAAGAACTGGCTGTTCAGCTCGAGGATCGGGGCCAGCACCGCCGATGTCCTCGCAAGCGCGATGTTGTACCTCGAGTGGTCCGACAGCAGGCTCCTGAAGAGCCCGGCGTTCGTGTCCTGGCGGACGAACCCCTGCGTGACGCGTATGCCGTTCACCGACTCCGCAAGGGTCGCGGTGACGCGGCTGAAGCTCTCCTGAGAGGCCCGGGTGAGCCGGCTGAGCTTCATCCTGAAGTGGTTGTTCACCGCCCAGAGGACCGGCGCCATCCCCACCACGACCAGGAACATCTTCCAGTCCCTGAGGGCCAGCACCGCGGCCGTGAAGATCATCTGCCCGAACTGGATCGCGCTCACGAACCCGACGTCCTGCACGCCGACCCGCACCGCCTCCACGTCGCTCGTGACGCGGCTCAGGATCCGGCCGAGCTTCATCCTGTGGAAGAAGCTCATGGGCTGGCGCTGCGTCCTCGCGAAGATGTCGGACCGGAGGCCGTTCACGACTGTCTCGCCGATCTCGAGCGCGTAGCGCTGCCGGAAATGGAACATCAGGTCCGTGACGATCGCGAGCGCCGCGAAGCAAAGCGTCCCGACGAGGATGCCGTGGAGGTCGCCGTGCGCGATCGGGCCCGTGATCACGGTCGCGGAGAGCCAGGCGAGGGCGGGCAGCTGGGCGGACCGTATGACGGTCAGGACGACCATGGCCCACAGCTTGCCCCGGACCGGGCCCGCGTAGGTGAGCAACCTGCGGATCAGCCTCCAGTCGAGGGGCTTGAACTGCTCCTCGTCGTCATCGGCGTCGCGCGCGCGCTGGACGAGGGTCAGGCTGCGCCCGCGGTCCCCGTCGCTCATGACCCGTCCCCCCCCGCGGCGTCAAGGAGCTCGCGGCTGTCGACAAGCTGAAGGTTTGCCACGTGCAGGTAGGGCCCGGGCACGCCGATGAGCTCCGCGTGGGTCCCGCGCTGAACGATGCGGCCGTTCTCGAGCACGATGATGAGGTCCGCGCGCCGCAGCGTGCTCAGGCGGTGGGCCACGATGAAGGTCGTCCTGCCCGCGATGGCCCGGTCGAGCGCCTCGAAGATCTCATGCTCCGTCTCGCTGTCGATCGCTGCCGTGGGGTCGTCGAGAAGCAGGATCGCCGGCTCGAGGAGGACGGCGCGCGCGATGGCCAGCCGCTGCCTCTGGCCGCC
>DATNLY010000331.1:0-6378 GCA_035602635.1 Opitutaceae bacterium
GGATGTCGCCCGGCTTGCACATGCGGTGGGCGCGCACGCCCTCGCAGCCCGTGAAGAAGATCGTATTCGCCCCGATGGCCTTGCCGGGCTCCGTGGGGGCACCCTCGAGGAGGAAGAGCACGGCCAGCTGGCCGAGGGCCTCGAGCATGATCGAGGCGGGCATGACCGGGTTGTCCTTGAAGTGGCCCTGGAGGAAGAATTCCTGGCCCGTGATCTTGTACTTCCCGTTGGCGCCCGTGGAGCTCACCGAGGCCTCGTTCAGGAAAAGGAAGGGGGGCTGCACCGGCATCACCGCGCCGATGTGCTCGATTGGCAGGAACTTGGTCGGCCTCGGCAGGGGCAGGCCGCGGATCTTGCAATCGATGAAGGTCTTCACGTCGCCGACCGTCCGCAGGTTGCGGAGCTCGTCGTTGTTGATCGAGAGCTGGAGCACGTCCTCGACCAGGATGACGATCTCCATCATCGTGAGGGAGTCGATGCCGAGGTCCTCGATCAGCCTCAGGTCGTCGTCCGCATCCTTGAGCTTGGACCTCAGGTCGGGCTCCACGAAGCGCTCGATGACCCCGATCACGACCGCCGGCATGTGGTCGGCGTTGCCGGTCTTGCGGAACTGGACGGCCGCCTCGAAGGTCGAGGGCGAGCACCGCTTCAGGGCCTCCCTGAGCGCCGCCTCGTCGTCTGGCGCAAATGGCTTTGTAGCAAGCGGAAACGGCTTGGCCCCGCCCAGGTTTGATTGGACTGAATCTGGCATCGGTCGCTCTTGGTATGTTACGGCGTACGAGAAAGTAAACCCATTTCTGGCAGCCCAAACCGGGGGCCCCGGCACTTTCACATTTAATTGGCAACCAACGTCTCGGATCGCTGACTGTAACCATGCTTGAATGCCCGTCGTCCGCAACATTATCCTTCCCCCAGCCATCCCGGGCAATGAGCTCCCTTCCTTCTCCAAAGCCGGCGTTTCCCCTCTTCCTCATCACCCATGAGTTCTACCCGGTCAGCGGCGGGATAGCCACGTTTGCCGAGGAGATCGCGAAGGCCTCCGCCAACCTCGGCTACGACGTCGAGGTCTGGGCCCAGTCGGCGGCGGGCGGGGCCGAGAAGGCCTGGCCCTTCAGGCTGCGCAGGATGCCGCTGAAGGGCACGCATGACCTCGCCTGCCAGTTCAGGCTGGCGTGCGAGCTTGTCGCGCACCGCAGGCAGCTGCGAAACGCCACGGTCTACATTCCCGAGCCGGGCCCGATGCTGGCGATGATGCTCCTGCAGTTCTTTCCCGCGTTCCGGCCGAAGCGCCTTGTGCTCACCTTCCACGGGTCGGAGATCCTCAGGTTTGCCCGGAGCCCGCTTCGCCGGTGGCTGGCCGGCAGGCTGATCCGCCACGCGACGCGCGTCAGCACGCTGACCACCTACACCCAGGAGCTCCTTCTCGAGCGGTTCCCGCACGCCGCGGACAAGATATTCCTGACCCCGGGGGCGCTGCGGTCCGACTTCGCCGTCGTGCCGCCGCGCGAGGCCCGCGAGACGGAGAAGATCATCGTGCTCACCGTGGGCCGCCTGCATCCCCGCAAGGGCCAGATGGTCGCGCTCGAGGCCCTCCAGATGCTTCCCGCCGCGGTCCGCAGCCGGATCGAGTACTGGATCGTGGGGGGCAGGAACAAGGGCAATTACGAGGACCGGCTGCGCGCGCAGGCGGCCGAGGACTCGGCGCTCACCGTCCGGTTCTTCGGGAACATCCCCGACGAGGAGCTCTCCGAGGTGTACGACCGCGCGGACATCTTCGCCCTGACGAGCATCAACCACGGCCAGAGCGTCGAGGGGTTCGGCCTGGTCTACCTGGAGGCGGCCGCCCACGGCCTGCCGATCATCGCCCACAGGGTCGGGGGCGTGCCGGAGGCGGTCCGCGACGGGGTGACCGGCCTCCTCGTCACCCCCGACCGGCCCGCCGAGCTGGCCGCCGCCTTCGAGAAGCTGATCCACGACTCCCCCCTTCGCCGGCGCCTCGGCGACGCGGGCCGCGTTTGGGCCGCGCGCAACTGCTGGAAGGAGAACGCATCGACCCTCTTCAGCGCCGGCGAGGGGCCGGCATGATCGAGTCGAGATCGAGCGTGACGGTCCGGTACGCCGAGACCGACATGATGGGGATTGTCTACCATGCCAACTACCTGCCGTGGTTCGAGGTGGGCCGCACGACGCTCCTGAAGGGGATAGGCGTCCCCTACAGGAGGCTCGAGGAGGAGGGCTTCCGCCTGCCGGTCCTCGAGATCGCCGCGAAGTACCTGCGCCCCGCGCTCTACGACGACACCCTTGAGGTCGTGACGACGCTGCGCGAGCGCCCCGCCATCCGCATCCGCCTCGAGTACGAGGTCCGCCGGGGCGACGACCTCCTGGCCACCGGGAGCTCCCTCCACGCCTTCGTCGACCGGCAGGGACGCCCGGTGCGCCCGCCCCCGTGGGCCGCCGAGCTGATCAGGAAGGCCTTTGACTAGCGCGCGCCGGGCTTGGCCGCCTGGTACGTCGGGTCGAGCTCCAGCCGGAAAAAATCCCGGGCGTTGGAGAAGCAAATGCGCCGAACCATGGAGCCGACGAGCCCCGTGTCGCTCGGCAGCTCGCCGCGCTCGATCTGGCCGCCCAGCAGGTTGCACAGCACCCGGCGGAAATACTCGTGGCGCGTGTAGCTGAGGAAGCTGCGCGAATCGGTCAGCATGCCCACGAAGCGGCTCAGGAGCCCGACGTTGGAGAGGGCGCCCAGCTGCCATTCCATGCCGTCCTTCTGGTCCAGGAACCACCAGCCGCTGCCATACTGGATCTTTCCCGCGACGGACCCGTCCTGGAAGATGCCCGCCATCGTCGCGAAGGCGTAGTTGTCGGACGGGTTGACGTTGTAGAGGACCATCCGCGGCAGCTCCCCGGTCGCGTCCAGGGAGTCCAGGTAGCGCGCCAGCCCGCGCACGTGCGAGAAGTCCCCGATCGAGTCGAACCCCATGTCGGGTCCCAGCTTCTTGCGCAGGCGCGTGTTGATGCCCCGGAGCGCACCCAGGTGCAGCTGCTTCGTCCATCCGCGGCGCGCATCCCACCTGCCAAACTCGAGCATCAGGAACGAGCCGAACTTCAGGGCGTCCGCCGGCCCGGCGGCCCGCCCCGCCCTCGCCGCGTCGAAGACCGCCTTCGCCTCGGAATGCGTGCAGGGCTCGGCAAGCACGAGCTCGAGGCCGTGGTCCGAGACCCGGGCGCCAAACGCGTGGAAGGCGTCGTGCCGGGCCTTGAGCGCCCCCAGGAAGTCGTCGAACGTCCGCACGCTCGTGCGCGCCGTGCCGGCGAGCTTCTCCACCCAGGCGTTGAAGGGCGCCGGCTGGTCGACCCCGAGCGCCCCGTCCGGCCGGAAGGTCGGGTAGACGCGGGTCTTCAGGGCGGACTTGCGAATCTTCTCGTGCGCGTCCAGCGGGTCGGCGGGATCGTCCGTCGTGCAGACCACGGCGACCCGGTTCGCCGTGAGGATGTCGTGCACGCGCAGCGTGCGCAGCCTCGCGTTGGCCTTCTTCCAGATCGCGTCGGCGTTCGCCTCGTTGATCGGCACGCCTATCCCGAAGTAGCGCTTCAGCTCCAGGTGGGACCAGTGGTAGAGCGGGTTGCAGAGCGTGTGGGGGAGGGTCGCGACCCACATGTCGAACTTCTCCCGCGCGGGCGCGTTGCCGGAGCAGAGGCGCTCGGGGACGCCGTTGGTGCGCATCGCCCGCCACTTGTAGTGGTCGCCCCCGAGCCAGATCTCCTCGAGGTCCGCGAACTGGTGGTTGCTTGCGATCTGCCCCGGCGGCAGGTGGCAGTGGTAGTCGTAGATGGGCTCGGGCTTCGCGTAGTCGTGGTAGAGCTCGCGCGCCGCCGCGCTCTGCAGGAGAAAGTCGTCGTGGATCAGGGGTTTCATTGGGATATCTCGCCGAGGAACTCGTCGTAGGTCTTCGTGCGGGCCAGGAGCTTGCGCGCCGCGGCGCACCTCTCCGCGGGGACGAGGCCCGTGTTCTCGGCCAGGAAGATGATGTACCCGGCGACCCCCTTCGCGTACAGAAGCCGCCCGCCCGGGCTGATCGAGTAGAAGCGCGAGCGCTGGGCGTAGCCCCGCTTGGTGTGGTCCCCCAGGGCGGCCTTCTCCGCGCGGCCGCCCCCGGCCAGGACGAACAGGAAGTTGTACTCGAAGAAGAACACGTGGCCGGGGCTGGGCTCCAGGGCCTCCATTGCGGCCCGGCAGGCGGCGGGCGACGCGAAGATGTCGGGCCCCGCCTTGGCGCCGGGGATCGACCCGGAGATGAAGGAGCGCGCCGCGGTTCTCTCCGCGGCGTCGGCGCTGAACGCGCCGGAGAGCGCCAGCTCGAGCGTGAACCGGTACCAGTCGCCCCAGAGCGCCCGGTCCCCGGGGTCGGCCGAGCCGTGGAGCGCCACCCCCATCTCGTAGGTGTAGCGGCCGCTGGTCTTGATCTCGAGCCGGCCCCCCGTCACCTCGCCCATGACCCGGTAGTTCTCGGCCGACTTCCCGGAGCCCGAGTGGAAGCCGATGCTCGCCCCAAACTCCCTGGCGACCGCCCACTGGCGCTCGATCATACTGCGGAGCGCCGCGTTGTCCGGATAGGGCATGTTCTTCTGGAACCCGAAGGCGGGCGCGATGAAGTCGACCCGCATGTCGAGCGCCTCGCAGAGGGCCAGCATGACGGCCGTCGTCTCAGGGGTCGTCAGGCCCGGAAGCTCGTCGATCGAGAGTTCGCGCAGGTACCTGCGCCCCGCGGCCGTCGTGAAGAGCCGCTCCCGGGTGGCGCGGTATTTCTCGTCGCGCACCTTCATCTTCTGCATCGCGGGCCAGACCTCGCAAAGGAGCGCCCCAAGCTTGCCCTGCTCGATCGCGAGCCCGGCGGCCAGGACCCGCGAGGCTACGCGCTTGACGAGGCCGGAATCGATGTCGCCCATCTGCGCCGGACGCGCCATCGCCAGCTCCGGCGACAGGTCGAAGGTGATGTAGCTCGCCAGCGCGCAGCCGGCCACCAGCGCGTCCTCGCGGACGTCGAACTTCCCGCCGATCGGCTGGTGGTCGGCGTTGAAGCTCCAAGCGATCCTGCGCCGGTGGAACCCGGTCCTGACCTTCGAGAGCACGCAGCCGTGGCTCATGCCCTGGACGCTCTGGCCCTGGTGGCCCTCCGGCACGCTCGTGCCGATGAAGGGGAAGGGCACGGTGTCGAGGCGGCCCTCGAGCATGGCGTCCACGTCGTAGACGAGCTCCCTGGGGATGCTGTTCTGGTTTGCCGTGACGCCGAGCTCGAGCGCGCTCATGGCCCAGTCCACCGCGGGCCAGTGGAGCGCGGTGAAGCGCGCGCCTATGCCGAGCGTCTTGTGCCCGAGGCTGCCGCTGGAGGTGGGGAAGATCGTCGAGTCCGGGTCGTGCTCCTGCACCAGGTTCTTGAGGCGCAGGAGGTTCTCCCAGGTCGCGGGAAAATACGCCGCGCCGCCCGACGCGGCGCCCTCGGCGAGGGCGCCCGCGGCGTCCGCGGGCCCGGACGCCACCAGTTTCCACGCGCAGTCCCCGCTGCGGGTGTCCTCGACGAGGCTCCACGCCCCGGCGTCCGTCTCAAACCCGGACTTCGGATGGACCACGATGTCCGCATTCGGCGCCCCCAGGAGCTTTGCCCGGAGTCCCGGCCAATCCAGGCAGTAGTCCGGGCTTACGCACGGATTCGTTGCGATGCGAAGGCTGTTCTGGAGCAGGAAGCCGTTGATTGGTTTCATCTAAAGGGGTCGCGTCAGATGCTGATGGCATTGTAGCCGCCGTCCACGATGAGCTCGGTGCCGGTGATGAAGGCGCCCGCGCGCTCGCTGGATAGCAGGACGGCGGCGCCGACAAGCTCGGCCGCCTCGCCAAAGCGTCCCATCGGCGTGTGCGCCATGATGCTGGCGACCCGCTCCGGCGTGAGCACCTTGCGGTTCTGCTCCGCCGGAAAGAAGCCCGGGACCAGCGTGTTGACCCGCACCCGGTGGGGCGCCCATTCGCGCGCCAGGTTCTTGGAGAGATTGTGCACGGCGGCCTTCGAGGCCGAGTAGGTGAACACGCGCGACAGCGGCGTCAGGCCCGAGATGGAGCCAAGGTTGATGATGGATCCCCCCTGCCCCCGCTCGACCAGGTACCGTCCGAACACCTGGCAGCCAAAGACGACGCCCTTCAGGTTCACGCGGATGATCCGGTCAAACTCCTCCTCGGTGATGTCGAGGAAGGGCGTCGGGGAATTGACGCCGGCCCCGTTCACGACGACGTCCACCCTGCCCGACCTCTTGAGAACGGCGTCGAGGAGCCCCTTCAGCTCCTCCTTGCTCGTGGCCTCGGCGGCGTGGAACCAGCCGCGGCCGCCG
>DATNLY010000017.1:0-8452 GCA_035602635.1 Opitutaceae bacterium
GAATCCCGGATCCGGGGATTCACGGCCAGCCGTTTCTCCTTCAACACCGACGGCGGGCGCTGCCCGACCTGCGAAGGCGCCGGGCGGATCCGACTCGAGATGGCGTTCATGCCGGACACGTACCTGCCCTGCGACGACTGCCAGGGCCTGCGGTACGGGCCCGAGCTCTCGGACGTCACGTGGAAGGGCCTCTCGATCGGGGCCGTGCTGCGCCTCACGTTCGAGGAGGCCGCCGCATTCTTCAGCTTCCATTCCGAGCTCTCGCAGGTGTGCGGGCTCATGGGGGACTGCGGGCTCGGCTACCTGACGCTGGGGCAGAGCTCCTCCACCCTGTCGGGCGGCGAGGCCCAGAGGCTGAAGCTCGTCACCGAGCTCTCGAGGGGGCTCGCCAGCTACCGCGAGCGGAGCCGCGGGACCCTGCCCCGCAATCTCTACATCCTGGAGGAGCCGACGATCGGGCTCCACCTGAGCGACTGCGAGAAGCTGATCAATGTCCTGCAGTCCCTGGTCGACCAGGGCCACACCGTCATCGTGATCGAGCACAACCTGGACCTCATCGCCGAGGCCGACTATGTGGCCGAGCTCGGGCCCGGGGGCGGCCCGGACGGCGGAAGGCTGGTCTACCAGGGGGACCTCGCGGGCCTCCTGCGGGTGCGAGGAAGCCCGACAGCGCCGTTCCTGCGCAAGAGGCTCCGAAAGCCCCCTAGGAGGCGAGCGCCGCCTTGATCGCGTCGGCGATCTGCGAGGCCTTGATCGGCTTCACGAGGCAGGCCGAGAGCCCGGCGATGGCCATGCTTCTCGAGATGAACTCGGGGTTCGTGTACCCTGTCATGAGGATCCGCTTCGTCGACGGGACAAGCTCCGCGACGCGCATGAGGAAGTCCAGGCCCTGCTCCCCGGGCAGCATGTGGTCGCAGACGATGGCGTCGTAGCGCCGCGCCGCCAGGAGGATGTCCCCCTCGGCCGCGGAGGCGGCCGTGTAGAGCCTGCAGCTTTCCTGCAGCTCCTGGCCTATCGAGTCCAGGATCAGCGGCTCGTCGTCGACCAGCATGACCGTCGGCAGCGCGGCCGGCTTGAGCTCCTGGAACGTGGCCATGCGCCTCAGCTCTGCTCCGCGTCGGCCGCGGCGGCCGCCTCCTGGACGACCTTGATGAGCTCGGCCAGCGTGACGGGCTTGAGCAGGTAGCGGAACAGCGCGGCCTCGTTGACGCTGCGCATCAGCATCTCGGGCTTCATGTAGCCGGTCACGAGGATCCGCTTCATCTGCGGGTACTCCTCCCTTGCGCGGACCAGGAAGCTCATCCCGTTGCCCCCGGGCATCAGGTGGTCGGAGATGACGACCTTGAACGGCTTCTTGCGAAGCGCAAAGTCCGCATCCCTCGCGGAGCTCGCCGAGGAGACGTCGAAATGGGGGGTCAGGGCGGCGACAAAGGCCTCGAGGATCGGCTGCTCGTCGTCGACGACGAGCACCGCGTCCTTGGCCGCCGCCGGCTGGGCATCGTCGGGATACATTCGGGCGCCGAGCGTGCTTTCCGTGGAAAGGTTTGGCAAATACAAACCCCGGCGGGCGCGGAGTTCGGCCCGGCTTTTGGTTTGCGTACGCGATTTGACAGGGATTTTATCCGAGGCACGACGAAGATGGCCGAATCAGCACCCGTTTGCGCCGCATTCGCGGCGCGCAATGCCGCGGGCCACACGCCGGTCCACGTGGCCGCCAGGAACGGCGGGCTGCGCAGCCTGCCGGCCGAGGCGCTGACCGCGAGGTACCTCACCGCTAAGAACGACGCCGGCTACACGCCCCTCCACCACGCCGCGATCGGCGGGCACCTCGACCAGGTCCCGGCGGACGTCCTGACCACCGCCAACCTGCTGATCCGCAGCAACGCAGGCTACAACGTGTTCCACACGGCGGCGGCCTACGGATACCTGTGGCAGATCCCGGCGGGCCTCCTTACCCCGGAGATTTTCCTTAATGCAAACGACATGGGCAACACGCTCCTGCACGAGGCCGCCGAGCATGGCACGCTGGACCAGATCCCGGCGGAATTCCTGACGGCGGAGAGCCTGGCCCTGAGGAACGTGTCCGGCGAGACCGTGCTCCACGTGGCCGCGTTCAACGGTCACCTGGACCAGGTGCCCGCCGGGCTGCTCACGGCGGACGCGCTGCGAAGGGCGACCTCGGGCGGGGACACGGCCTTCCACTCGGCCGCGATCTCGGGGCACCTGGAGCAGATTCCCGCGGAACTCCTTGTCATCGAGAACCTGTCGATCCCGAGCAAGACCGGGTTCACGGCGATCCACGCCGCGGCGGAGACAGGGCAGCTCCGCAAGATCCCGCCGGAGACGCTCACGGGAGGGCTCCTGATGACGCGCAACGACAACGGCGACACCCCGCTCCACGCCGCGGCCTACGAGGGCCACCTGGACCAGGTGCCCGCCGCCCTGCTGACCCGCGAGCGGGTGGCGGCGCGCAACTACGACGGGATCTCGGTGGGCGCCGTGGCCGCCGAGCGCGGCTTCACGGCGCAGATCCCGGAGGCGGCCCGGCCGAGGACGCACGGATCGGTGTCGCGTTTCCTCCGGAGGCTGAGCAGGACGCGCTCGCCGTTCTGAGGGGCCCGGCGCGACGCCGCGCGGCCCACTTTGGACTTTCCCAGGGGCCGGGTCCCGCCTAGGATCACGGGTCCCACTGTCGAACCACCACCATGAACACAGCCATCGCCGCCATCACAGCCCGGGAGATCATCGACTCCCGGGGCAATCCGACCGTCGAGGTCGACGTCCGCCTCTCCGGGGGGGCCCTCGGCCGCGCGGCCGTCCCGTCCGGAGCCTCCACCGGCGAGCACGAGGCCATCGAGCTGCGCGACGGCGACAAGAAGCGCTACTCGGGCAAGGGCGTCCAGAAGGCCGTGGCAAACGTGAAGTCGGAGCTCTCGCAGGCCCTCGTGGGCTTTGACGCGTGCGACCAGGTGGGCGTCGACCGGGCGATGATCGCCCTCGACGGCACGAAGACCAAGTCGAGGCTCGGCGCGAACGCCATCCTCGGGGTCTCGCTCGCGACCGCCAAGGCGGCCGCCGCGGCCCTCGGCCAGCCCCTCTACAAGTACATCGGCGGTCCCAACGCGAAGGTGCTGCCTGTCCCGATGATGAACATCATGAACGGCGGCGCCCACTCCGACGCCCCGATCGACTTCCAGGAGTTCATGATCATGCCGGTCGGCGCGAGGTCCTTCGCGGAGGGCCTGCGGATGGGCTGCGAGGTTTTCCATGCGCTGAAGAAGGTGCTCAAGGAGAAGGGCCTCTCGACCGCGGTCGGCGACGAGGGCGGCTTCGCGCCCAAGCTCGAGTCCGCCGAGGCCGCGCTCGACGCGGTGGCCGCGGCCGTGAAGCTGGCCGGCTACAGGCTCGGCGCCGATGTCGCCCTGGCGCTCGACCCCGCGGCGTCCGAGTTCTACGTGCCGGAGAAGAAGCGCTACGTCTTCAAGAAGTCCGGCGGGCGCTCGCTGACCGGCGACCAGATGGTGGCCCTCTACAAGGAGCTCGTCGCGAAGTACCCGATCGTCTCGATCGAGGACGGCTGCGCCGAGAACGACTGGGAGACCTGGAAGAAGCTGACGGTGGCCCTCGGGGCCAAGGTGCAGATCGTCGGGGACGACCTCTTTGTCACGAACATCGAGTTCCTGAAGAGGGGCATAGACTCGGGCACCGCAAACTCGATCCTTATCAAGGTGAACCAGATCGGCACGCTCACCGAGACGCTCGACGCGGTCGAGATGGCGAAGGAGGCGGGCTACACCGCGGTCATCTCGCACCGCTCGGGCGAGACCGAGGACACCACGATCGCCGACATCGCGGTCGCGACCAACGCGGGCCAGATCAAGACGGGCTCCCTCTGCCGCACGGACCGGGTCGCGAAGTACAACCAGCTTCTGCGGATCGAGGAGGAGCTCGGCGCCTCCGCCGTCTACGGCGGGAAGCTCTAGGCCGGGGCTGCGGGCGCGTCGCCCTTGCCCGTTGCCTCCGCCTCCGGGGAGGCCTCGGCAATGTTGTCGAACGCGTCCGAGAGCATCTGCAGGACCTCCGACTTCGGGGCGTGCTTGAGCACGTAGGCCTCGGCGCCCAGCTCGCGCGTCTGGATGACCGTCTTCATCGTGCTCTGGGAGGAGACGATGATGACCGGGATCGTGGGATGGGCGGCCTTGAGCTTCGCCAGGACCTCGAGGCCCCCCACCTGCGGGAGGTTGATGTCGAGCAGGACGACATGGGGCTTGTGCGCCTCCGCCTGCTCGAGCGCGGCCGCCCCGTCGGCCGCCTCCCAGATCGTCTCGATCCCGAGCTGCTTGAGCAGGAGGCGGATCAGGACCCGGACATGCGCTTCATCGTCGACAATGAGGGCGTTGGTCGGCCTGGGCATGGCTTAAAGTTTCCTTATGCTTCGCCCCGTTGCAAGCCTGAGACACGTGACCTAGTCGACCCGCAGGATGTAGCCGCGCAGGTACTCGCTCTCGGGCATGGAAATGAGCACCGGGTGGTCGGGCGGCTGGTGGCAGTGCTCGAGGACGCGCGCGCGCCGCCTCGCGTCGCCGGCGGCGGCCGCGAGCACCGAGCGCAGGTCCGCGTCCTGCATGTGGTGGGAGCACGAGTAGGTCGCGAGGACTCCCCCCGGCGCCAGGCGCTGCATGGCGCGCAGGTTGATCTCCTTGTAGCCGCGCAGGGCCCCCTCGAGGGCGGACTTGGACTTGGCGAACGGGGGCGGGTCCAGGACGACCACGTCCCAGGCCGGGCCTTCGCGGTTTGCGGGCTCGTTCAGCCAGTCGAAGACGTTCGCGACCCCGAACTCGGCGGCCAGGCCGTTGCGCCCGGCGTTGCGGCGGGCGGCCTCCACCGCCTCGGGCGCGCTGTCGAGGCCGAGGACCCTCGAAGCGCCCGCCCTGGCGGCGTGGAGCGCGAACGAGCCCTGGTTGCAGAACAGGTCGAGGACGCTCCCGCCTCCGCAGTACCGGGCGACCGCGGCGTGCTGCGCCCGCTGGTCCAGGTAGAAGCCGGTCTTCTGGCCGCCCATCAGGTCGAGCCACGTCTCGACCCCGTCGATCTGGGCCCACCGGGGCTCCCAGGCCTTCCCGGAGCGGGTGTGGGTCTCCAGGGCGAGGCCCTCCAGCCTGCGGATCTGCGCGTCGTTGCGGAACACGACCTCGCCCGAGCCGAGCATGCGCGCAAGGAGGTCCCCGATCAGCGCCGACCTGCGCTCCATCGCGAGCGTCTGGATCTGGACCACCAGCGCGTCGCCGTACTGGTCGGCGACGACCCCGGGCAGGTCGTCCGACTCCGACCAGACGATCCGCCGGTAGGCGCCCGGGGCGCGCCGGGCGACCGCCCTCTCCAGGGCCCCGCGGATGAAGGCCTCGTCGAGGGCCACCCGCTCCCTGGACAGCCGGCGCCACACGATCTGGGAGCGCCCGTTGCAGATCCCGGTCCCGAGGAGGCGCCCCGCGCGGTCGCGGCACTCGACCACCTCGCCGTCGCACTCGGGCGGCAGCGGCGCCTCGACCTCGTTCGCGAAGACCCAGGGATGGCCCGAGAGGACCCGGGAGTTCGCGTTCGCCTTGAGCCTGTACGCCGGGGTTGCCATCCCGCGGATCATCGCAGGCCGGCCCGCGCGGAGAAGCCCAAACTTGCGCCGCGGCCGG
Source organism: Opitutaceae bacterium (assembly GCA_035602635.1). GTDB lineage: Bacteria > Verrucomicrobiota > Verrucomicrobiia > Opitutales > Opitutaceae > Palsa-1447. Next base: position 5,688 of record DATNLY010000017.1, read on the forward strand.
CCCCGGCCGAAAAGGCTTCCAAGGCGGCGTGGCGGGGATCCATAATGACCGTTTTCGATGTCCAATCCCGCCGAAATCGCGCGCAGGCGCACCTTCGCGATCATCTCGCATCCGGACGCGGGCAAGACCACGCTGACCGAGAAGTTCCTGCTCTACGGCAACGCGATCCACCTCGCGGGCGCCGTCAAGGACAGGAAGAACCAGCGCGCGACGACGTCGGACTGGATGGAGCTCGAGAGGCAGCGCGGGATCTCGATCAGCTCGACCGTGCTGCAGTTCGACTACGCCGGCCGGGTCGTCAACCTGCTGGACACCCCCGGCCACAAGGACTTCTCCGAGGACACCTACCGCGTCCTGACCGCGGTGGACGCCGTCCTCATGGTGATCGACGCGGCCAAGGGCGTCGAGGCGCAGACCCGCAAGCTCTTCGAGGTCTGCCGGCGCCGCGGCATCCCGATCTTCACGTTCATGAACAAGTGCGACCGGCCGACCAGGAACCCGATCGCCCTCCTGGACGAGCTCGAGTCGGTGCTGGGCATCCAGGCCTCGCCCGTCGTCTGGCCGCTCGGCAACGGGCCCTCCTTCAGGGGGGTGTTCGACCGGCGCACGAGGCAGGTCCACCTCTTCGAGCGCGTGCCGGGCGGCGCGTACCGGGCGCCGGAGCGGGTCGCCTCGCTCGACGACCCCGCGGCGCGCGCCCGTCTCGACGACACGACGTTCGCCGAGGTCAAGGAGCAGCTCGCCATGCTCGACGGGGCGGGCCACCCCTTCGACTTGGCCGCGGTCCGTGCGGGCCGCCAGACCCCCGTGTACTTCGGGAGCGCCGTCAACAACTTCGGCATCCAGCTGCTCCTTGACGGGTTCCTGGAGGATTCGATCCCGCCCCAGCCGCGCCGCTCGGTGGCCGGGGGCGACCTGCGCGAGGTGCCCGTGGACGGGGACAAGTTCTCGGCCTTCATCTTCAAGATCCAGGCCAACATGGACCCCAGGCACCGCGACCGCATCGCGTTCATGCGCGTCTGCTCGGGACAATTCCGCCGCGACATGGTCGTCCTGCACGCCCAGACGGGCAGGAGCGTGCGCCTCTCCTCCTCGCACAAGCTCTTCGGCCAGGACCGCGAGACCGTGGACGAGGCGTGGCCGGGCGACGTGATCGGGCTCGTGGGCCACGACGCGTTCGGGATCGGCGACACGCTGACGGAGGACCGGGCGATCCTGTTCGACGAGATACCCCGGTTCCCGCCCGAGGTCTTCGCGTACATCTCCAACCCCAACCCCTCCGACTCGAAGAAGTTCCGGGCGGGGCTGGACCAGCTCCTCCAGGAGGGGGTCGTCCAGTCCTTCTCGGCGAGGTCCGCCCCGCCCGGGGCCACCCTCCTCGCGGCCGTGGGCCCCCTGCAGTTCGAGGTCGTGCAGTACCGCCTGAAGTCCGAGTACGGCGCCGAGTCGCGCCTCGAGCAGACGCCGTGGACCCTCCTGCGCTGGATCGAGCCCCACCCCTCCCTCGGGAACCCGGCGGGGCTCGTCGTCGCCACGGGGGTCAGCTTCGGCGCGGACAGGCTGGACCAGCCGGTGGCGCTCTTCCCGAACGACTGGACGCTGCGCTACTTCGTGGAGAAGAACCCGGACCTGAGGCTGCGCGAGCTCCCGCTGGAGCAGGCCGTGGCCTCCCGGGCGTGAGCCCCGCGTGAAACCCTGTATTGCCATGGTCCGCGCCCCCGTTTGCCTTCCGCCATGGTCCTGAGGCGCCTGCTTGCCCCCGCCAGCATCCTAGCGGCCGCGGCCCTGGCCGCGGCCCCGGCCGCGGCGCGCACCGCCGCCTCGTACAAGGGCGCGATCGCCACGGACGCGGCGACGGGGGCGGTCCTCTTCGAGGACAACGCGGACGCCGTGAGCCCCCCGGCCAGCATGACGAAGCTCATGACCTTCGCCGTCCTCTTCGACGACCTCAAGCAGGGCTCGATCGCGCTCGACACCCCGGTCGTCGTGACGGCCGAGGACGCGAGGGTCGCTCTCCTCAGGAAGAGCACGGAGGTGTGGCTGCGCCAGGGCGAGGTGTTCCCCGTGGAGGAGCTCATCTATGCGATGATGATCCAGTCGGCCAACGACGCGGCCTACACGCTCGCCCACAAGGCGGGCGGCACGGTCAGCCAGTTCGTGGCGCGCATGAACGCGAAGGCGCGCGAGCTCGGGATGAGCCACAGCACGTTCCGCTCGCCGCACGGCTACCCGCCCCCGAGCAGGCGGATAGCGGACGGCGACCTGACCACCCCGCGCGACTACTCGGTCCTCTGCCGCTACCTTCTCCTGCACACGGACATCCTCAAGTACACCTCCGTCAGGGCGCGCGCGTTCGGCGCGGGCATCAGGCTCGATCCCGTGCAGATGACCAACCACAACCACCTCCTCGGCAAGATCCCCGGGGTCGACGGGCTCAAGACGGGCTTCACGGACGGCGCGGGCTTCTGCCTGGCCGCGACGGCCCTGCGCGACGGCCACAGGATCATCGTCGTCATGATGGACAGCCCCGACTCGCGCACGCGCGACCTGAACGTGCAGGAGCTCATCAACCAGGCCTTCGCCGCGGTCCCGCTCGGCGCGCGGCCCTTCGCGCCCGGGGAGGCCGGCGGCGCCTCGCCTCCCACAAGGCCCGCGGCACCCCCCCGGGCGCCGGCTCCCGCTCCGGACGGGGGCCCCCGCGTCCTCTATCCCGGGCTCGGGCCAAGGTGACATGCAGGACGCCGCCGCCGAGGTCAGGTCCTACC